>DASVRY010000085.1:0-6314 GCA_036388395.1 Chthoniobacteraceae bacterium | reverse complement strand
CTTTGCCGAGCTGATCCAACATGGAAGCCTACGGTTCGAGTGGACGCACCTGCATCGCGACGGATCCCACGTGCCGGTGGAGGTGGTGCTCACAAATGTCGTGGAGACTGGCTGCGATCCGCTGGTTGTTTGCATCTGGCGCGAGATCGGAGAGCGCAAGCGCGCGGAGAAGGCGATCAGCGACCTAAACGCCGATCTTCACCGCCGTTCGCAGGAGCTCGAGCAGACAAATGCGCAGCTGCAAACGGCCGAACGCCAGCTCCGCACAGCGCTGGCTAGTGAGCAGGAGCTTGGTGAGCTGAAAAGCAACTTCATTTCCATGGTCTCCCACGAGCTGCGGACGCCGCTCGGCGTGATTGGAATGTCCGCGCAAATTTTGCAGCGCTACCTCGTGCGGCTCGACGACGCTGGCCGTGCCGAGCACCTGCAGGCCATCTCAGCCAATGTGCTCCGGATGGCCGCGATGATGGAGAATGTGCTGCTCTTCTCCCGGATCGATACGCACAACATGGACTTCCGTCCGGCGTCGCTGGAGCTGGAACCTTTTTGCCGAGCACTCGCCGATGAAATGCATTCAGCGACGGCGGCTTCGATGCGCGTCATCATCGAGTGGGACCCGGCGTTTCCGAAGAGTGCGCGAGCCGATGAAAATCTCCTGCGGCATATCCTGAGCAACCTTCTATCCAACGCGATCAAGTACTCGCCTCCCGAAAGATCCGCGCGGCTTTCAGTGCGCCGTGACGGTGAGTTCGCGAGTTTCGAGGTGCGTGATGAAGGGATCGGCATCCCCGAAGAGGATCGAGCGCGTCTCTTTCAAACTTTCCAACGAGGCACAAACGTTGGCCGCGTCGCGGGGACGGGGCTCGGGCTGGTGATCGTCAAGCGCTGCTGCGAGCTGCATGGAGGCGAGATCGAAGTGACTTCATCGCTCGGGAAAGGCAGCGCATTCACGGTGAAGCTGCCGCTTTTTGTCGAGGGCTCGCTCTAACCCTTATTGGACACCGCTGTTCCATATCTAATTTTCACTTCCCGCCTCATGACCAGAATTCTTATCATCGAAGACGAACCACAAATGCGCCGCAGCCTCGCCACCGCCCTGACCATGGAGGGCTTTGAAGCACTCACTGCGGAGAACGGCCGGGTCGGGGTGGAAATGGCCAGGCGCGAACTGCCTGACCTCATCCTGTGCGATGTGATGATGCCAGAACTCGATGGCTATGGAGTGCTCTCGGAGCTCCGCGGCGATGCGGATTTTGCGACTACGCCCTTTCTTTTCCTCACTGCGAAGGGGGAGAAAACCGATCTTCGCTTCGGGATGAATAGCGGAGCCGACGATTATCTCACCAAGCCCGTCGATATCGACGACCTCCTTGCCGCGATCCAGTCGCGAATCACGCGCCGCGATCATCAACGCAGCGCTCTCGCGGCCGCGCTTCAGAGTGGTCCAAACTTCGATTCGCCCCAGCCACTCGAAGAGGCGCTCGGACTAACCCCACGAGAAAGCGAGGTGCTACTGTGGGCTGCCCAAGGCAAGGGGAATGGCGACATCGCCGCGATTTTGGGAGCAGGAGAGAGCACGATCAAAAAGCACCTCCAGCATATCTTTGAAAAACTGGGAGTGGAAAACCGCGGTGCTGCGGCACTCGCAGCGATCGAGGTGTTGAGCCGCCTCCAGGCTCGTTAACCCCACCTCGCTGTCCGCGGCGCCTTCACGCGACGGGTTCGCGGAAGGCGCTTCTGTCCTCCTGAGGATTAGCTCACTGCGGTGCAGGAGCCCCTCGGGGAGGACGTTCCCGCATTAAACTGCTGCAGGTGCGCTTGGCGCGTCCGCTTCCGCCTCGAGTTTTTTCAGCGCCTCGACCTCGTCTGGTGTGGATTCGCGATCTGGATGATGCTGGTTCTCAGCGTTCTCCAGCTTCTCGTGCACTTTTTTGACATGCTCTTCGTGCTTTTGCTCTTCGAGCTTGTGTTGGTTTTTTGGTGAATTATCGCCCATAAGACAACTGAATCGCCGCTCCTCCACTCGGTAGGGGGATAATTACTCAAAAGCTTTTCCCCAAGCCTTCAGGATCGATAAATTACCACCTTGAGGTCGGCGGCGATCTAGGGTCGGTCGATCTCGGTCCCCGAGTGCCAACGAAGGGCGGCTACTGGACGCTTCTCACTGGCACCTATCGTGCTAATCTCACTTCGCTCATGCTCTTATTGAACCCGATGACTGGACGCGGTGCGTGCCGGCTGGAATGGCGCACCGGAGGAGGTCGCTCATGATCTTGTCGGTCTGCTTTCTCGTTCTTGGGTTTCTAATTTCTTTCTGCACTACGCCTTACGTGATCCGCCTGGCGCATCGCGGCATCGGTCTGGATTACGCAAATGAAACGCGGAAGCGGCAGGCCGCACCCATTCCACGCATTGGCGGAATGCCGGTGATGTTGGCGGTTTCGGTGGGCTTGATCGCCATTCTCTCGATGCAAATTGAGCGGGCGTGGGACTGGTTCCCAATCCTCCTCGGGAGTCTGATGATGTACGGGCTTGGCCTTTGGGATGATCTGAGTCCACTCGGTGCCCGGAAGAAGCTTGCGGGGCAGATTTTCACCGCCACGCTCGTCTACTGGATGGGTTTGAGCATCGACAAGGTGTCGTATCCCGGCGGCGCTTGGAGCGTGGATCTCGGGGCCTGGGGCTTTGTCGTCACCGTCTTCTGGCTCATCGCCGTGCCAAATATCGTGAATCTGATTGATGGCTTCGATGGACTCGCGGGCGGCCTCGGGATTTTCATGGCCGTGACGCTTGGCATTGTCGGCATCCACAATGAACAGCTCCCAGTGGCCTGGTATGCCTTTACCATGGCGGGCGCGTTGCTCGGTTTCCTCGTCTTCAATTTCCCGCCGGCGCAGATCTACCTCGGGGATGGCGGCGCTTACCTCATCGGCTTTTCGATCGCGGCGCTGTCGCTCAAAAGCTCGAACAAAGGCTCCGTGGCTGCGGTGCTTCTGGTGACGATCATCGCCTTGGGCGTGCCGATCCTCGATACCGGCTTTGCTCTCCTCCGCCGGGCGGCGCGTGGTTTTCCGCTTTTCCATGCCGATGATGAGCATTTCCATCATCGACTGGAGAACCTTGGCTTTTCGAAGCGTCGCATTCTCCTCGGCATCTACAGCATTTGCGTAGTGCTCAGTTTGCTTGGCCTGAGCATCGTTTGGACCCAGGCCCGCTCGCTGCCCATTGCCATCGGCGCGCTCTTCCTGCTCGCAGTGTTCGTTTTGCGCTACTTCCATCTACTGAAGAGCTGGGACGATGTGCAGCGGAAAATTCAACGCCTGAGTTCCCGTCGGCGCGAGGTGCAGTACGCGTTGCTCCAGGCCCAACTCCTCGATTTCGAAATCGACCGGTGCGAGTCTGCGGATGAGTTTTGGGGCGTGTTCCGGAGCACGCTGCGCCGCGTCGGATTCCGTGATGCGGGGGAGTCCGTGAACGAAGTGGCGATTCACGTGAAATACAACGGCAGCACGCCATGGACGCTGCACGCTTCGAATGACCGTAATTCGCGGAAGGAATGGCAGCGGGTCGCCGAGTGCTTCCGTCCGGTTTACGTGAAGGCGGTCACGAAATGGCAGAACTGAGCTTGTTTGAAAGCGGTCGTCGAAGCCGTCCGGTAGAACGTGGGAAGTCGGGGCGCGTGGCTGCCTTGATTGTCTTCGGGCTCATGGTGACAGCTGGACCACTGGCTTTCGGAGCGGGGGATCGTCTTACGCAGATCGTCCTCGCCGGTTTGCTGAGCATCGGCCTCTGGCTGGTTCCGCCGGTAAGTGGACGGCTGGGCAGGTATGGCAATCTCCTTATTCTCGCGGTAATTGGGTTGGCGTTGGCAAAGGAGTTTCTGCCGGCAGCCTGGTTTGGCGATACGCAGTGGCGTTCGGTCCTCACTGCCAGTTATGACGTCGCCTTCCCTCCAACGCATCATCCAGAGCCTGGTCGGGCCGTCGACGCATTGCTCGGCTCGATTGTCGCAGTGATGTGGTTCCTTTGGATAAGAACGCTCGCCATCCCGCGAGAGGATCGCGTGGTGCTTGCCTGGATCCTCTTTGGAGCGGCAGCGATCGTAGCGGCAGTGTCCTTTGCCACGCGTGGGATCGATCCACAGGCGATTTACGGGTTGCGCTACACTCTGGGCTGGACAGGCTTCGGCCCATTCCCCAATCGCAATCATACGGCCTCGTTTCTGGCAATGGGCGCGGTGCTTGGTTGCGGCTGCGCCACTTGGGCGGGGATGAAGAAGCGCTACGCCGTTCTCGGAATGAGCGTGGCCGCTCTGGGGCTTATCGTGGCGGCCCTCCTCACCACGCAGTCGCGCGGTGGCCTTGTAGTGTTTGCGGGTGGTATGACGGTCTTTCTTGGGCTGGTCATGCTCAAGCTCCGCGACCGGCGCGCGTTGGCGGTCGCGCTCGCTGGCATGCTGCTCGTCGGAGCACTCGGGCTCGTTTTCGGCGCGCAGGTGATTGCCCGCTTTTCCTCCGAACATGGCGGTGAAGTATCGAACAACACCCGGATCAGCGTCTGGCAGGACACTCTAGTGATGTGGAAAGATGCTCCGCTGCTGGGCCACGGCGCCGG
Organism: Chthoniobacteraceae bacterium; assembly: GCA_036388395.1. GTDB lineage: Bacteria > Verrucomicrobiota > Verrucomicrobiia > Chthoniobacterales > Chthoniobacteraceae > DASVRY01. The sequence continues at coordinate 1,700 of DASVRY010000085.1, read as the reverse complement.
GTCGTTTGGCTCCGTGTTTCCGCTGTATCAGCAGATCGCGCTGGACGATCAGGTTGTCCTTCACCCGGAGAGCAGTTGGCTGCAATGGCTGGCTGAAATGGGTGCGGTGCCCGTGATCTCCGTGTGCCTCGGAGTTGTCGCACTACTGCTCGGCGGGCTGAGGAATGCCTTTCGTCAGCGGAACAGCTTCTTCCTGCAAGGGGGGGCGATTGGCGCGGTGATGGTTTTGCTCGCGCACTGTGCGTTCGACGTGCCTGGGCAGCGCTGGGGCACGATGGGCTTTGCTCTCGCTGCTCTTGCCATCGCATGTCCGGCCGGTGTGGGTGCAGGAATGGTAAACGGGTCCCGGAGAAGTGCGTTTGTACCTTTGGTGGTTGCCGGATTCTGGTCTGTGCCGCTTTTCATGGGCGGCCCGGCGTGGTCCCCGCTCGCGCTGACGCAACTCATCAGCCGCGATCGGAGCGGAGGAGCGGTGAAGCTGGACGAACTCGAGAGGGCGCTGCGCTTTTTTCCGCTGAATCCCGCACTGCATCAGGCGATCGGGGTGCGTCAGGCTGCCGCCGGTGGTGCGGCCCTGCAGGAGGCGCAGGAGCATTTTCGCATTGCGGCTCGGCTCGTCCCCGGCTCCTGGTCGCTGCTCATTCAGCAAGCTCGGGCAAGCCGGCGTGCTCCTGGCTTTGCGCTGCACTGCTGGCAGATGGCGGTGGAGCGGGGAAATCGGCGTCGGGGAGAGATCCTCCGGTCCGGCGTTCAGGAAACGGCGCGCTTCCCCGGTGCAGCCGCCGCCTGGAGCAGCTATGCGGAGGCGCATCCGGATCTGCTTCTCGCCTACTCCGCAACTCTGCCCGCAGAGGCAGGGCGCCCGTTCTTCGAAACCTGGTGGAAGACGCGGGGCGAATCGGCCGATGATCTCACGCAAAGCGAGATCGATGAGTTTTATACCTACGCTCCGCAATGGGGCACGGCCGAGCAGCTCGAGCAGTGGATTGCCCGGCATCCTCAGTGGCGAGCGCGGGACGCCAGCCGCTGGGCTTCATTGTTTCTTCGCTGGGGGAAAGGGGATCGAGCTTGGGAGGTGTTGAGCACGGGATTAACGGAGCCTTCATTCCCGGATCGCCTGCCGGGACCAACGCGAGAGGATCTCGAGCAGAGATGGGAGACGAGTCCGCACGATCTGGTGAATGCTCGCGCCTTGGCCCACGTGTACGCTGCAGCGGGTAAGGATGAAGCAAGCGGGCGGATCATCCTGGCGGTGGCGGAGCGGCCGCAGGCGCCGCTGTGGTTTTTGCAAAAAGCGGGGTTTCTCCTCGCGCGCCAGGGGAAGCCGGCCGAAGCGGCGGCGGTGCTGCTGCGGCTGCCGCGGTGAGGAGTTTGAGCCGAAGCGACTCGGGTTAGTGACTCGCACTCGACGCTTGGCTGTTGCGGCCTATAGTGTCGACCAATGGACCCCGGTGTTCGCCAACGCATTTACGAATTCATCGAGAAGAAGGGCCTGCGTAAAACTGGGCAGCGTGATGCGATCATCGAAGCGGCCTTCAGCACGACTGAGCATTACACAGCGGAGGATTTGCTCTTACTGGCACGCCAGATCGACCCAGCAGTTTCCCGCGCCACGGTGTATCGCACCCTCCCGCTGCTTGTGGAGAGCGGGCTGCTCAAGGAGATGGATTTCGGCAAGGACTACAAATATTACGATCCGA
>DASVRY010000084.1:0-1637 GCA_036388395.1 Chthoniobacteraceae bacterium | reverse complement strand
CAGGCCGAGGCGACGCGTCTGAAGGACGAGCTAGAGGCGTTCTTCTAATGCCAATTCGAATAACACTCGACCGGGTATTGGCTGACCGACGAGTGAAAGCGAAGCATCTGGCACGGGATATGGGGATCAGTGAGACCCAGCTGTCGCTCTTCCGCTCAGGCAAGGTCAAGGGTATCCGCTTTTCCACCATTTCAGCAATGTGTGCCGTGTTGCGCTGCCGCCCGGGCGACCTGCTCGATTATGATTATGATCCCGAGGACGTGTCGCCCTCAAACTCCGATGACGAGCTGCCCAGCTGAGAAGCCGTCTCCGACGATCGCCACAGCTCCAGCGCACGATCCGCGCTGCAAGAGGCACCGCCGCACTGCCCGTGGAGCAGTCAGTAGCGGCGCAAGATGTTCAACTCGCTGGAGGAAGGACTCCAGAGCCGTATTTTTGCGCGTGTCCATCGAACCAGAATCGTGAACCTCTCGATGGCAGCGGAGACATCGTCGCTAGCAGTCGGATCGCGGGGGCTGGACTTACAGAGCGGCATGGAAGTGGTGGTAACCCGAAGTTGTCGAGATAAGGTCCTCCAGAAGCTGGGAAGCCGATCCGGCAACCCATCGGAAGATGCCTCGGCAGTGGATTGATCGAAATGATCAGTCGTCCTCCTCTTCCGTCTGGTGGAGGTCCGCATCGGAAGGGAGGTAGCCAAGGATGTCCGCCGGCTCACAGTCGAGGTAGCGGCAGATAGCGGCAAGGGTCCTGAAGCGGACGCCTTTCACCTTGCCAGACTTTAGAAGCGAGAGATTGGATTCTGTGATGCCTACGGCACGCGCGAGTTCGTAAGATTTCACTTTCCGCCGGGCAAGCATCACGTCCAGATTCACAATTATTGGCATCAGACGATCTCCGCGAGATCGCGCTCCGATTTCACTGCCTGCTCGAGAGTCCACACCACCACCCAGGCGGTGCCCGCAAGCATGATGCCCCACAGGAAGTCCCCGCCGTCGAACATCAGGAAGAGCTGCTGCTTCCCCGTGCTGACCGGCGACAAAGCGGTAGCACGGAGCGTTGCCGCAACGGGCTGCAGCACCACGCCGCCGAGCGCCGCCACGGCGCCCCGGCGCAGCCAGGTCGCCGCTTCGGAAAAGCTTCGGTTTCGTCCAACGCTGCGGAAAGCCAGGGCAAGTGCAAGAAACATCAGGGCCGACGGGATGGTGGACGTCAGGGCCCCTGCAGCGATCAGATTCCGCGCAAGCGGCTGGTCCACCACCTCCTCCAGTACCGCCATGTCGCTGATCATCTGTGGTCTGCCGCCTTCCTGGGGGAGGAGCCGGAGCGGGCTGCGGTCGACCGCGCACTCCCAAAATGTGCAGGTCACTTCCGCCGAGGCCAGCCTCGGGTCGAGGATCGGCAAGGCGCCCGTGATCATTTGTCCGCCACCGACGAGCAAGCAAAGGACCATCATTATGCTCCCGACGCGGCGGAGCAGGCGCTGACGTGAGGTTTTCTTTTTCTGCGGCATAACTTTTCTGTTTTATAGAAAGATTTTGCCACTATACAGCAGGCAGCACCCGAGCAAAGGGTGATTCGTCAGGAGTTAATTTCATGCCTTCAATGTTCCGCCGCGCGCTGCTGCTCGCTACCCTGTT
>DASVRY010000083.1:0-3397 GCA_036388395.1 Chthoniobacteraceae bacterium | reverse complement strand
CCTGGCCATGGCGATGGCGGTCGCCGCGCTTAAAAAGGAGCAGGTCACACGGATCATCCTCACTCGTCCCGCTGTTGAAGCCGGTGAGGCGCTCGGCTTCCTGCCAGGTGATCTGAAAGAGAAGATCATGCCGTATCTGCGGCCGCTCTATGACGCCTTGCACGACATGGTGGAGCCAGATGAAATGGCCCGGTTGATCGAACGCGGCGTCATCGAGATCGCGCCGCTTGCTTACATGCGCGGCCGGACGCTGAACAAAGCTTTCGTCGTTCTGGACGAGGCGCAGAACACCACCACGGAGCAGATGTTCATGTTTCTCACCCGCCTCGGCGCAGAGTCGAAGGCCGTAATCACGGGTGACCAGACGCAGATCGATTTGCCGGCGAACAAGCGCTCCGGCTTGATCGAGGCCGTTCAGGCTCTTCGCGACGTGGAAGGTATTTCCTTTTGCCATTTCGAGGAGCGAGACGTTGTCCGCCATGAACTCGTGCAGTCCATCGTCCGCGCTTACCGCCGCCATCGCGGCACCGGTGAGCCGGAAACAAAACGTTGATAAGTTGCGCAGACGGTCGGAGCATTTCCGCCCAGCCAGCCCATGCTCGGTTTCTTTGAACGCCAGCGTTTAGTTAAGAAAGGCCTCGCCTCGTCGAAGACCCGGCGGCGCCGGACGGAGAGTGAGCTTATGCAGACGCTGGAATACGGCGTCTGGGCAAAGGTAATCATTCTGGGCGGCTTTCTCGCCGGTCTTTGGGCGCTGATTTATTCCGACAGCTGGCAGCAGCCCACGGAAAAGGGGCTGATCGCGATGCTGATCTTCCTCACGGCGCTGGCGCAGCTCTGGATCAACCACCCTCAGACTTTTCAGCGGAACTCTCGCGTGCTCGCGATGTTCAGCATTTTTCTGCTCCATCTGGCTATGGTGAAGCTGGTCCTGGTCACGGCTGATAACCAGGTGCTGAAGCCCGGCCTTGGCCTCGAGGGAATGATGACCGGGGTGGAGCAGCAGCAGCTCTGGCGGCTCGCGGTTCCCTTCGCTTTAGCGCCGTTGGCGCTCTCTGTTCTCCTCGGAAAGAACCACGGGATTTACGCGGCCACGTTTGTCAGCCTTTGGGGTTCGATCATCTATCGGGCGATCGACGCGAAGTTCCTCGTGATGAGTTTGATCACAGGCTTCATCGCGGTTTTCGTGACGATTCAGGTCCGCCGACGCAGCCGACTGATTCGCGCCGGGCTGTTCGTCGGGCTCGCCACATGGATGCTTGCACTGATCTTCGGCTGGATTGGCCCGATCGTCTGGGAGTCAATCGGCGACACACACTGGCGGCTGATCGGCTGGCAAACCGTCGTGGCGATCGGCAGCGCCATCGGCACCGCATTCATCGTCGGCGGCGCGCTACCGGTGCTTGAAAGCACTTTCAGAATCACGACCGACATCTCCTGGCTGGAACTCGCGGATCTCAATCACCCGCTGCTCAAGCGGATGACCATCGAGGCGCCCGGCACTTATCACCACAGCCTGGTGGTCGCGAATCTTGCCGAGGCTGCAGCCGAATCGATCGGAGCAAATCCCACGATGGCGCGGGTCTGTTCGTATTTCCACGACATTGGGAAGCTCGTGAAACCAGAGTACTTCACCGAAAACATGCGGCACGATCGCAATCCCCATGACGAGCTCGCGCCAACGATGAGCGCCTTGATCATCATCGCTCATGTCAAGGAGGGCGTGGATCTCGCGCTCAAGCACGGGCTGAATCAGCAAATCATCGACGTCATTCAGCAGCATCACGGCACCTCGCTCGTGTTTTATTTCTACAAGCGCGCTCTCCAGCAGCAGGAAGATGCCCGAGCTGGGGGCAAGATCATGAATATCCGGGAGGAGGATATCCCTGAAGTCCGCGAGGAAAGCTTCCGCTACAGCGGCCCGCGCCCGCACAGCCGCGAATGCGCGATTATCAGCCTCGCGGATTCGATCGAAAGTGCCTCACGCAGCCTGGAGCGCGTAACTCCGCACAAGATCGATCAGCTGATCAGCGACATGGTTGAGCGACGGATTCTCGATGGGCAGCTCAAGGATTGCGACCTGACGCTGCGTGAAATCGAGGTGATCTCGGAGAGCTTCCGCTACACCTTGCAAAGCATGCTCCACAGCCGCGTATCGTATCCGACGCAGAGCAAAACCGAGCGGCATGAGACGCCGATGCCGGCCTCACGGTCGACACCGCCCGCTTCCGCGGCCTAACTGCGCGGTCTGGCTGCGTGAATGCCATCAACGTGCAGAATCGCCAGCGAGCGGTTCGCTTTGAGCTTCGTTGGCTGAGGGAGTTTGCAGCTATGGCGATGAAAGCCTGCAGCGGCCATTCCGCGGATCAGCGCTTTGCCTTGCGCCAACTGGCGGAAGTAGATGTTGCGGTCGTCTCAGATCGCACGATCGCGCGGGTGCATCTGGATTTCATGAACATTCCAGGGGCAACGGATGTGATCACCTTTGAGCACGGCGAAATTGTGATGAGCGCACAGACAGCGCAGCTTTACGCGGCCGAGCACGGTCACTCCGTGGAGCAGGAATTGGCTCTTTACACTGTGCATGGTCTGCTTCACCTGAATGGCTTCGAGGATACGACCCCTCGGGAAGCTGCCCGGATGCACGGCATTCAGGATCAGATTCTCGTAGCGTGCCTCGCGCAACTCCCCGCTCCCACCTAGGTTTCACGTTTTCACATGCATCTCTCCCCCCGCTTCCTTCCCGCCGTTCTTGCGCTCGGTATCTCCGCTTTGAGCCTTCACGCACAGGACACACCGGCCATCGACCTGAACGAAATTATGCAGGCGCTAAAAGCCATGCGTGAGAAGCAGGAGCAGCAGAGCAAAAGCACGATGCAGCGCGCTCTTCAGGAAGCGCAGTCGTGTGCGGCGAGCGGTGCGGCCGCCGCGGCGGCTTGGGAGGAGGCCGTGCGGCAGGTGCAATTTCAAGGTGCGGCGAAAGAAGGCCCGCAGTTCCGCGAGTGGAAGGAGAGAGAGGGCAGCGCATTCAAAACCAAAGAAGTGCAGAACGCGGCGCGCCTGCATTTCGCCTGGCTCGCACTGACTGTGCAACGGGCGCTCGGCGTGACGAACAAGGAGCTGATGCCGCTCGTCGTCGCTCACACTAAGGAGCTCGCTACTCAACAGCAGGCGGCGCAGGGCTTGGCCGAATCCGTGAAACGCGAGAAGGAGCTCGCCGATAAAAACGGAACGCGTGCTGATCGCGCCAAAGCAGTCGAGCTCGCAAAAAAGGTCCTCGACCAGATCGAAGGGATGTCCGTCGACGGCAAGGGCGGCGAGATGAGTCCTGCCGCCAAATCGCTGGCGCTCGGCGATCTCCTCGTGGCCGAGAAGTGGGAATCGAAGCCGAGCAACT
>DASVRY010000082.1:0-2256 GCA_036388395.1 Chthoniobacteraceae bacterium | reverse complement strand
CTGCTCCTCGGCCTCGGTGTCGATGAGCTGAGCACCGGGGCGGCGCTTGTGCCGAGGGTCAAAAGGGCGGTGCAGGCTCTCGATATTTCCGCCTGCCTGCAGCTGATCGACGACATCAAATACGACGATTGCGCGACGACGATCCTGACCAAGTGCCAGGCGGTTGCGGCTGCGCACTACCCTGAGTTGCTCTAGTTACGCCTTAGCTTTCCCCTCCGAATCGGCAATCAAATGCAGACGATACGGGCGGGAAGGACGTATCAAAGTTAAACGAATTTTTATGCCTGAACCGATCTCCATCGTCTCCTTCAACGAACGTCCACCGGCCGAGAAACTCGCGGCACGGCTGCGGGAAGCCGGCTTCGAAGCGGAGGTTTACGACGAGTCACTGGCCCAGACGTGGCAGCTTTTCCAGATCGATCCGCATGCCCACATGCGTGTCCGAGTCATCGAAGACCAGAGCCAGGACGCTTTGCGGATGCTTCAAGAGTGGGATGCTGCGGATGGGTCGCTCGCTGGAGCGGTGCGCTGTCCGGAGTGCCAGTCGACACGCGTTGAATATCCGCAGTTTTCCCGGCGCACCCTGCTCGGCGCGTTGCCCGCGATCGCTGCCTCGGCAGGCATCATCGAGAAAGACTACTACTGCGAGGCGTGCCAATACACCTGGCCGGCAGAGTTGGAGAAGGCGGAGCCGGAGCGGGACGAGTTGGGCTGGGAGAAGAAGTAGCCGCTCCCGGAGAGAGCTGCGGCTCGTTTGGCAGATTCGGGGAGACGACGGAAAGCTTCCCCGCCTAACGTGTCATCTTAAGCGCAGTCGAAGGACCCCGTCGCACTCGGTAGCGGCTCTGCCGGGCGACGCGCACCGCACATTAGCTCCATACAGCGGCGTCTCTCAGGACCTTCCGCGGGTTCTTCGACTGCGCGCCCAAAGCGGCGCTTCGCTCAGAATGACGACGGGTGAAATGTAGCCAAGTCCGTCCTAACAGCGGATGACTGGGCACGAGCACGATCAGCGGCGCACCTGCGGCTCCTCGGACAATGTCTCGACCCAGTGGTGGAAGAAGAACCTCTTTTCCTGCGGGAGCAGGGTATTCGCCGTGCCGACGATGGGGCGTAGCGCAGTGATCATCTGCAAGCTCACGAAGATGAAGATCGCCGTCCAAACTTTGATGTGAAATTGGTCGGTTACGCGGGCGACATTCATGAAGATTCGCAACAGCCGGAGACCGAAGCCAACTGAGATAAACCAGAAGATCACGTGAAGCGTGCTGATCAATCCGACGGAGTCGGTCGACTGTGAGAAGACCCACGCAACTGGTGCGAAGCCAAGGAGCAGCACGGCAGTTAGAGCTAGAGATGCCATGAGCACGGTGATCGCGCCTCGGAGTGTGATCTCCGCACCGGCCAACGATGCGAAGATGAAGAAGCTTGGAAGGCAAATCAGCACACTCAGAAATGAGCCGATGGCTATTTTGACCGGAGCAGCGGCGAGTTGGATTCCTCCCGAGAAGCTCCCGACTACAATGCCGTAGAGCAGGAGGAGGATCGCCGCCGCGAGGCCCAAAGTGAGCGCCATTCGCGTCGATTGGCTAAGGTGTGCTGCGGTGACGAGCTGTGCTGGACGTTTGAGCAGCGCCTCGAGCAACGAGGCGGCGCCGGCATTTGGCTCGACCGCAAGAGGTATCGGCGGCAAAGGGTGAGATCCACTGGAAGGCGCAGGTGCAGGTGGCGGAGTAGGAGGATTGGGTTCGTTCATAGGATGTGTGTTTTTCAGGAAAGGAGATGGAGAAGTGCGCCGCCGACGGCTTCGTAGAAGTTGCCGCGCAGCGGATCGTCGCGGAGGAATTGCACGGGCAAGCCAGGGCTGCCGATGAAGGGCCGCAGCACCCAAGAGAGCTGCGCACCGAGGAAGAGATTGCCCGCCAGCCAGCTCCAAAAGAGCCGCGTCGCGACCTCGCGTGAGTTGCAGATGGCGATCAGCAGGCCGAGCAGCCGGCGGACTGCGGCGACACCGGCGTAGGCAATGAAGCTAACCGCGCTGAGCAGAACTACGCTGTGCCCGACTCTGCTCCCCTCGGACGCGAGCGGAGGTGCATTTGCGACCAGAAGATAAACGATCGGACTAAGCGCCGCCAGGACTAGGGCGGCGATGGTGAAGCTCATCAGAATGGCGAGCAGGCTCTGGCGGAAGCTCAGTCCGGCGCCGAGAACCTGGGCGAGGAGTCCATTCAGGAGGCCATTCGCCAGACATGTGGC
>DASVRY010000081.1:0-9199 GCA_036388395.1 Chthoniobacteraceae bacterium | reverse complement strand
CGCTCACATTGCCGGCGGTTCGCTGGGCGATGCTCCTCTTCGCGCACAGTCCCGTCTCGTTCATGGTCTCCGGTTTCCATGGGAATGTGGACCCGATCTTGGTCTGCATGCTTGTGCTCACCACCGCAGCCTGCGCGGATGGGCGGCTGCTCGCGTCCGCCGTTTTCTACGCTGTCGCATGCAATCTCAAAGCACCTGCCCTGCTTCTCGGTCCGGCAATTTTCTTCTTCTGGATCGGACGCGGCGCCGGCACGCGCTTCGCCCTCGCCGCAGGTGCGCTGACGCTCCTTGGCTGGTCCTACCCGCTGCTCGCCTGTCCGCAATCGTTCCTCCGAAATGTGCTCGGCTACAGCAGCTACTGGGGCACTTGGGGAATCACCTATTGGCTCTGGCGAAGCGGGCTGGAGCAGTTTGAAGGCATCCGGCATGGAAACTTCACCGCCGCACAGGCTGCGGTGATGCAGACCCTCAAGTGGGTGATCATCGCGGGGACGCTTTTTCTCTCCTGGTGGCGCCGGCGAGTTAAAGGCGATCAGCTTTTCGTGACCGTCGCCGGCGTGTGGCTCATCTTCATGGCGCTCGCGCCCGGTGGGGCGGCGCAATACCTCGTCTGGCCCGCGCCTTTCCTGCTCCTAGTCAGCCCGCGGAGCTACGCGCTTGTGACCGCGGCTTCGACGTTGCACCTCGGGATCTTCTACACGGTGCTCTGCGGCGGGTTGCCTTGGGACTACGGGATCGTGCGTCCAGACACTGATCCCAATTCGTGGCTGCTCACGAGCAATCTGCCGTGGCTCGCCTTCACGGCCGTGCTCTGCTGGCACGCGCCACGGCTCTTTTCACGAGCGGACGCTCGAAAGTAGCTCCCGCTCCGTTCAAGAGATGTATGAAACTCCTCCTCACCCTCCTCGCACTCGCCGCTTTTTCTTTTAGCCAGACAGCCTGCTCGACTGGCGCTTCCGTCAGCCACAACGGCCATTCGCATGGCGGCGCGGTAAGCGGCACGACCAGCGGACCTGGCGCCGGCGCCAGTGCACGCGTTTACTAGCATCTGTCCGTCTTCGGGACGGCCAGCCAATCGACGGGAGAGCCGCGGGTGCAAGGGCATTGCCTAATCCGCGGCTCTCCCGCATTTTCGGCAGTGCAATGGCCGAGACCCTCTTCATCACCACCGCTATCGATTACACGAATGGCGCGCCGCACATCGGGCACGCCTACGAAAAGATCCTCGCCGATGTCATCGCACGTTATCACCGGCTGAAGGGAGACGAGGTTTTCTTTCTCACTGGCGTTGATCAGCACGGGCAGAAGGTCCAGCAATCGGCGGAAAAGCAGGGCATCGCTCCGCAGCAATTCGTTGATCAGATCACGGCGAAGTTCGTCGCGCTTTGGGAGAAGCTGGATGTGCGCTACGACGCTTGGGCCGCGACCACAGACGAGCGCCACAAGCAATGCGTGCGCGGCATCTTGCAGCGGCTCTGGGACGACAAGGACGAGACCGGTGAAAGCCGCTGGATCTACAAGGCGCGGCAGGGCGGCTGGTATAGCGTTCGGCAGGAGCAATTCCTCACCGACAAGGAGCGCGGTGAAGACGGCGAGTTCGGTCCGGAGTGGGGTCACGTGGAATTTCGTGAGGAGGAGAACTACTACTTTCGCCTGGCTAATCACCGGCAGTGGCTGCTCGATCTCATCGAGAAGCGGAGCGCCGCCGGCAAGCCGCTGGTCGTGCCGGAGTTCCGTGTCGCCGAGCTGCGCAATGCGGTGGAAAAACTCGGCGGGGACCTCTGTATCTCGCGTCCCAAGGAGCGGCTGAGCTGGGGCATCGAGTTCCCCTTCGATCCGGAGTTTGTGACCTATGTCTGGTTCGACGCGCTGGTAAACTATATCAGCTTCGCGCCTGGCTACGATCCCGCGCCCGCGCGGCCACCGGAGCCGTTCCTCCGCTGGTGGCGAACCGCGCTCCACGATATTGGTAAGGATATCCTGATTCCTGCGCATGGCGTCTATTGGCCCGTGATGCTCAAGTCGCTGGGTTTCGCCGATAACGAGATGCCAACCTTGCTCGTCCACGGCTGGTGGAACAATTCCGGTGAGAAGATGAGCAAGAGCCTCGGCAATATCGTCGATCCCGACGCTCTCGCGGATAAGTATGGAGCCGAGGCGTTACGCTACTATCTGATGAGCGACATCAGCACGGGGAAAGACTCAGACTTTTCCGAGGAGCGGCTGATCCAGCGATACAATACAGATTTAGCTAACTCACTAGGCAACCTACTGAACCGGTCGCTCAGTATGGCTTCCAAGTATCGAGAAGGCACACTCATGGCATTGAGCCAGGCTGACTATGCGAACTTGTCAGAAGCCGACCAGTCCTTCCCTTCGCACGTCGGCTCGAAAGTCGCACTCTTCCGATCGCTCATCGAAGGAGTTGCTGGGAGCTCCCCGACTGATCCTCAGCGATCGGACGGTTTCCAGTTTCACGACGCGCTGAGTCGCGGAGCGTTGGCCATCGCCTCGCAGTGCAATGAACACGTTGAGCTCACTGCTCCCTGGAAGCTCGCGAAGGATCCGGCTCAGTCTTTCCGGCTGGACGCTGTTCTCTACCACCTTGCGGAGTCGCTTCGGATTATCGCTATTTTGATCTCACCTGTGCTTCCGAAGGCAGCGCACGGGATCTTCGACCAGCTCAACTGGAAGATCGAACAGAGCGGTCACAATTCCCGCTTCACTCTTGCCGATGCGGCCTGGGGTGGCTTGTCGGATGGACATGTGCTCGGAAAGCCAGTGCCGCTCTTCCCGCGGATCGAAATCCCTGCGACGTAAAACTGCGGCGGAATGCGTCCTGCCCGTTGACGAATCGGTGTTTCGAGACCACGGATTGCGATGCCAAAAATGAATCTGCGCATCGATGGAATGAGCTGCGATGCCTGCGTTGCTCGCGTGAAGAAGGCACTGGCCGCAGTCGTGGGCGTACACTGCACGCACGTGGAGCTGGATCCACCGCGCGCAGTGGTCGATTACGACGGTGACAAGGCCGAGCAACTCCTCGCGGCCGTCACCGCAGCTGGCTATTCCGGGTGTGCGGAAAGCTGACGCGAGTCTGCTTCAAACTCCTTCCGAGTTATCCTGAGCTAGGGTTGAGGGACCACGCGGCCTGGCCGCCCGATCAAAGTGAGCTTTTAACTCGGGAGCGAGGGCAGGAGTACGTGCGACGCTATCTGCCTGCTGTAGCCTTCACGTATGCGTCATAGGCGCCCTGCATTGCCTCGCGTGCAGGCAGGTCGCCTTCCATGACGAGAAAACGCACGCGGATCGTCCGCTCTCCGTTCGCAGGAATGGTGTCCCGAAAAAAGGCGCCGAAGCGGCCATACGGGCGATATGCAGAGATCTCGGTGCCGGTGGGATTCGCCGGGTGGTTCAAGTAAGCGACGCTGTAGCGTTTGCCGCGCAAGGTGAAGCTCTCCGCGAACCAGGGGTAATCGTGATCTTTGGTAGGATCCGCGTTTTCTGTCGGCAGGAGAAAAGTCGTTTTAGATAATTCGACATCGCCGGAGGCGCGGAACTGCACGCCCGCGTGTTCGCGATCTCCATCCAGCTTCACTTCCCCAGCGACGGCTTTCAGACGTGAGGAGACATCGATCATGAGATACACCGGTGCTGATCCGCGTGAAAAGGTGTGAGTCCGCTCCTCCTCCAGGATCGTTTCATCGCCCTTTCCCTGCCACTGGACGAGGGAGGTAAAGCTCGCTTGATCCGCCTCGGCCTTCTGGGCGAGGAACTGCCGATGGATCTGCGCCCCATCTTTCATGTGCCAGCGGTCGTAGACTTTGCCCGCGACGGAGAGCTTGTTCCACCCGATGAAGATCCCCCGGTGGTGGGTAAATTCACCGCCTGGGCCTTTGGTGATCGGCTGAAGGCCTTCTGCATCGAGCACGTGCAGATATGGTTTGTAAGTCTCGCCGCGACGCTCGGGCGTCGAGGTATCGTAGCCGCACATGTAGCGCGCCACCGGCTGGCCAGCGCGGAGGACATCGAGAGAAACTCCGGATTCCTCGCGGAAGCTGAAGGCTTCGTCAGCAGCGAGACTGGACAGAAGTGATCCGCCGAGGAGCGTCGCGGCGAAGAATGCGAGGGAGCGGAAGCTGGACATGTGCGGGAATTGGGATGAGCGGAGCCTAATCAACAATGGTGAGGTGGGCAGGACGCGAACGCCACCTGTAGATTTACTCGTCACTGGCTACAGTTGCCTTAATCCCGAGCCGCTCGAGGAGCTGGGCTCCGAAACGGGGCCCGGTGCCGCTTTCCTCATGCTTGAAATAGACGTAAGTGTCCTCCCACTGAGCCTGCGCGGTGATCGTTGCGGCCCAAAAATCCAGATCGGTTTCGCTGTAGTGGATTTGGCGCAGCCGGAGATAGCCAAAGCTGGCCGTCGCCACGATTGGCGTCTCGAAATCGTCACTCCGCGCGATGCAGAGCGCTGCGCCTCGTTCGCGAAGCACCTGGTAAACCGCATCATCGAGCCATGATTTATGGCGAAACTCGAACGCCGCGCGTGTCCCCGACGGCAGTTCGGCCAGGAATTCCTCCAGGAGAGCGACGTCCTTTTTCAACGACGGCGGCAACTGAAAAAGGATTGCGCCGAGCTTTGGCCCGAGCGCTCCCGCCACTTCGCAGAAATAGCGCAGCGTGTCGCCGCAGCCCTGCAGCTTCGCAAAATGCGTGATCCGTTGCGGCGCTTTGAGGCTGAACCGGAACTGCTCCGGCGTGCGTTCCGCCCAGCGTTCGAAGGTCGTCGGCTTGGGGATTTGACGAAAGGTGTAGTTGCTCTCCGTGGTGGAGAAGCGCGCCGCATAGTAGCCGAGCATCCTGGCCGTCGACAGGTCGGCAGGATAGAAGCTGCCTTTCCACTCGGGGTATTGGAATCCGGAAGTGCCAATGTGGATCACGAGAGCAAGGAGAAGCTTGTCCATCCAGCGGTTCCAGCCGATTCGTTAGAAAAAGCCGTTTCTAGCCGGGGGCGCGATCCCTGCGGCTCCGGCGATTCTTTTCCGATGCGCCTCACGACATCCAAATTCGCTGCATGCCTGCTTCTCTCGCTCTCCGCCGGGGTAGAGTCCGGGTTCGCCGGGACGGCGCTCGAGGCGGTCAAGGCGCTGCCCAAGGAAGCGGCTCCACAGCTTGCGAGGATCGAAGGTCGCGGCGGCAAGCCCGAGCCCGACCGGTGGTATTTGCTCGTGCACGATCCGAAGGCGGTGAATGGCCTGCGCGAATACGTGATCACCGGGGGAGAAATCGTCGCGACTCGGGAGCTTTCGCAATTTGCCGAGAAGCTGACGCAGGAAGATGTGCTCGGTGAAGGCGAGGTGAAGATCGACTCCGATGCGGTGGCGAAGCTTGTTCAGGATTTCGCCAAGGCGAACAACGTGAAGCTCGGCCCGATCAAATACGAACTCCACAAGCAAGGCGCGGAGGCAGCGCCTGTCTGGAAGGTGACGTGCGTTGACCAAGCGGAACTCCAGCTCGGCATCCTCGTGCTCACGGCCGGTAAAGGGACGCTGGTCTCTCATGATGGCTTCGCGAAAAAGCCTGAAAACGCCACGGCGAGTGCTGCAGGCGGGAAGTCAAAAACGAAGAGCGAATCGAAAACCGAACCGCGCAGCAGCGAAACGCCAAAGCCGCAGTCGAAGCCGAAATCAACGCCCTCGGCTGCGCGGAAAAAAGAGCGCCCAGAACGTCTCTCGAGCGAGACGGTTGATCGGCCGGACCCGCCGGTGGAGCGTGGGGTGGAGGTGCGCCGTGCGGAGCCGCTGCCGCCGGAAGCGGAGGAAGAGCCAGCGCGTCGCTCAACCCTGCAGCGTGTCGGCGAAAGCGCCCGTCGGTTGCTGCCGTTTTAGAAGGTTGAGAGTTGAGACTGAGAGGGTCCGTAGCAATTATGAGCTCAACTGGACGGGTCGGCTCTTCTCACGATCTTGCTGCCCTCCAAGCGCACCTACAGTGAAGATCAGCGGATACAGGCGCTCGAAATACCAGAGCTTCGCGAAGTAAAAGCCGATCGGCGCTGGGTCTCGGAAGGTGCCGCATTCCACTCGCGCGATCAGCCATTGAGCGCCGCGCGCAACTGCGTCGCTTGAACCCGGCGCACCAGCGAGAGCTTCGACAGCCAACGCCGTTTCCTCGGTCGATGATGGCGCACCAAGCACTCCGCCCCAACCCCCGTCGCCATTCTGCGCGAAGAGCAGCCAGCGAAGGCCTGCGCTGAGCATCTGCTCCGGTGTGCCATCCTGCGCAACCGCGCTAAGCGACATCACCACCTGCGCGGTGCCGTACGTGGGATTCTCGTCGTCAGGCGCATCTTGATTCCCAAACCACAACGGAAGCCATGACCCGTCGGTCCGTTGCGTCTTTGCGAGGAAGCGAAGCGCCCGTGCAGACGCCTTCTCGACCCGACGCTTCATCGCCGCGGAAACGTGCGGCAGCCACGCATGCCACGCCCGCAGTGCATGCGCGGTCAGATCGGGTGCGCTGCGATCGAAGGGCAACGCGCCCCAACCGCGACAGAAAGTCGGGATGCCACCGTCGAGATTCTGCAGGCCAAGCAGCCAACCCACGCCTAACTCGCCCGCTGCCTGCGTGCGTTCATCCATTTCCCCGAGCTGCAGGAGCGCGAGCAATGCGCCTGCGGTATCGTCCGCGTCTGGCACACCGCCCGGCAAATCCGTCCAAGCCCAACCGCCGGGCGCCGCGTGTGTGTAGGGGTGCTCCACCCGATACTGCTGCTCCAGGAGCCAATCTCTCATCCGGTGGCGAGCGCTTGCGGTAAGCGCCGTCGGCTGATGCGCGAGCGATTTAATCGAGAGAGTGGTCACCCATGTGGCGAGGTTCGTATCGATCGGCCAGCTTCCATCCGGCAGCACCGACTTCTGCAGAAAGTCCACGCCGCTCCGCGCGACAACATGCTGATGCAAGCCGAGTGCCGCGAGGCTCATCGTGACGAAGCTGGTCAGCGGTGTGGCCTCCAGGAAGCCGCCATTCTCCGGTTGGAGCGTAATCAATTTCTCCAGAGCCCGGCCACGGCTCGCCTCGCGAATCGTGTGCACGAGCCAGTTTCCACGCGGATGCCGGCTGTGCAGCAGCTGCCCAATGGCGATTAACGCCGGCAGCGCATAGCTCACCACCGGCAGACGCAACGCCCCGAAGAGCTGATGCGGAAGCACCGCGACCTCAAAGGGAAGCCGCGGAATCCGGACCCAAGCGTCTTCACCGAGGCGCCCGCCCAGCGCACACATCATCAAGATCGGGACGGAGAACGTGCGGTCCTTTCCGTACCGCTGCTCGATCGCGGGAATCAGGTTGGCCATTCCACCTGCTGCGCCCGCAAGCCACGCCTGCGCATCTCCCACGATGCCGGGGAAACGGGCATCGGCCTCCGCCGCACCGAACGCCGCCCACGCAAGCGCCGTCGCGCTGATGTTGCTTTTGCTCTTGACCGTATCGCCCCACCCGCCATCGGAGTTGCGGTGCTCTGCCAGCCAGCGCAGCCCGCCGTCGATCATCCCGGCATGCGCCCCTCGGTCGATCAGCGCAAGCGCTGTCACCGCCGTCGCTGTGGATAGTGCGCTGCTCGACAGCTCACCTACCCAGTGTCCACCCGGCCCCAACTCCGCGAGCAGTGCGCGCGTCGCCGTATCGAGCGCGTGCTCCGCTGAACTTCGATGTTGGATGTTCGATGTTGAACGTTCGATGTTCTCTGCCTCCCGCTCGGCGTTTCCCTCCTCCATCAAGCCAGCTTATCCTGCTCCCGCACGCGCTTCGGCATGACGGCACACGCGCCTTTGCAGCCAAAGACCTTGCTCAGTAGGAGCCGGTTTCTGCTCACCCACTGATAGACCACTTCCGCGAGCAGGATTACCCCGGGAATCCACAGCACCAGGGCGACGGGAACAAGCAACGGCAGCCGCATGCCGACGAAGCGGATCGCCCGCGCGCCGCGATGGATCTTCTTCTCCGTCGTGATGCAATGAATCGCCTCCATCAGATCCTCGCGCGTGAGCGAGGGCGCGAGCTCCTGGGCGCGCGGATCGGAGAGCGGCACCAGCGCGAGCACATTGCGCCAATCGAGCCAGCTCAAGACACGCATCTGAAACGTGCAGAGGGGGCATTCATCGTCGTAGAGGACGAAGTGCTTGTTCATGTGGAGGAGCTTAGAATTCGGATAGCAAGAAGGCAGGAGAAAAACAGATGTGCGGCAGGTTATCGTGAGCCACTCCTTTCCAGCCTTCCCGCCTTACAAATTCATCCTCATCAGACGCTCAGATGGCCAAGTGCGAGCAGCCCGTAGAAAGTGTATTCCGCATCGAGATGGTCATCGGCCCAGTGGCCGTGGAAGCCGCCTTCCGCATCCCAGAGCGTGTCGATGAAGTCCAGGCAACGCTCGCGAGTCCGCTCCGGCACCGGCACTTGGAGACAGGCGAGCGCGTGCAGCGTCGTCGCCGTGGAAAGCAAATCCGGCATGGGAGCTCCCGGCATGGCGAGGAAGCCGCCCTCCGGATGCGCCTGCGCGAGCAGCCACTCGCCAACTCCTGAATGGATCGGCAGCGCGAGCTGGTGGAGCAGAGTGACCGCCGCTGCCGTGGCGTTCGTCGAGCCGCGCTTCAGCCCGCGCGCATTCGCCCATGCGCCATCGGGTGTTTCGAGAAGCTTCAGACATTGCACCATGCGCAACGGCTCAGGCACCGCGCGCCCTACATCCTGATACGCTCCGAGAGCAACGAAGCAGCCGTAGGCATTCCCATGCGCGGCACCAGCATCCGAGTCATAGCCGCCGTCAGCGCTGCGGAATCGCTCAACCCGCGCAAGAATTGCATCCGCTGCACCAGATGGCATCCGCTCCAGGCCGACAGCCGCCCAGCAACGCGCGAGGGCGCCAAGGTGCACAAAATCCAGTTCACCGCCGCGCTCGCCGCGCACGCTGCGGTCATCTCCTCCATCTCCAAACCCGGTGAGATACCGCGCCACCTCATCCGCTGGACCATCCATCTGCAGCGCCTGAAAACCTGCCAAGGCGAAGATGGTGTAGTACAGATCCGGCCGCCCGTCTCGATCCACGCCCGCGCCATTTACCAACTGCCGCCGGAGAAAATCCTGCACCAACTCAGCAGCATCGCCGATTACTCGCGGCGCCAGCCGCGCCACCTGCAGCATC
>DASVRY010000080.1:0-5566 GCA_036388395.1 Chthoniobacteraceae bacterium | reverse complement strand
GTGTTCACGAGCGACGCGCCGAGGCAGGTCGTTAGGTTCACGCGTTCGACTTCGCCGCCGCTCAGCGTGCGGGTGGGCCGGTCAAGGCTGAGATAGCCGAGGCCGACTTCGATGAGGTAGCCGAGCCGGGCAATCACCGCGTCGAAAATCATCTGGCAAGACGCGTCGAGCGGGATCGCGGCTGCTTCTGCGGCCTTTTCCTTGATCGTGCCGTTCTTCTTCTTCGTCGACCGCTTCGGCTTCCCACCAGTTTCATCCGCCGGCTCAGGAAGCGCCCGCCGCTCAGGACCGCCGTGTTGCCGGAAGAGCGTGTGCAATTCACCCACTGGCATTCCCATCAGGTCGGGCATGCTCTTTCCCGCGAAGCGGAAATTCATCGTCGCAGGCTGATAGCGGCCGCCTTTGCACGAGGCGCATTCCGTATAGCTGCGATAGCGGGCGAGCAACACCCGCACATGCATTTTGTAGCTCTTCGTCTCCAGCCAATCGAAGAAGCCCTTCACGCCGTACCATTGGCCATTCTCCGAAAGCTCCTGCACCGGCGCGCCGGGATTCTCTCCGTACATTACCCAATCCTGATCCGCCTTTGGCAGCTCTTCGAATGGGCTCATCGTATCCAGCTCGCGTCGCCGCGCCGCCTGCATGAGATCGCGCTGACACTCCCGGCCATTCTCCGTCTGGAAAGGTTTCACCGCGCCTTCGGCAATGCTTAGGCTGCGATCTGGAATCGCCCGCGGCAGATCAATCGCGATCATGCGTCCGAAACCGCGGCAATCTTTGCACGCGCCGAGCGGATGATTGAAGCTGAAGAGTCCCGGGGTCGGCGGCGTGATGTCGATGTCGCAATGCGCGCAATGCCAGCCCGCGGAGTGCAGGTGCTGCGCCTTCGATTGCGGATTGTAGATCTGCACGCGCCCCTTGCCGAAGCGGAGCGCCGTCTCGAGCGCCTCCGCGAGACGCGCGCGGTTCTCGGCGTTGATCGTGATCCGATCCTGGATCACCGGGACCAAGGCGGGTAGCCGCTTAACCTGCGGCGGCTCGTCCGTGCGCACGATTGCCTCCTCAAGCCAGACGCGGAGATAACCTTGCTGCTGGAGGAAGGCGAAGAACTCCGCCGGCTTTGTCTTCGGCGGCGCCGGGACGGTGAAAGTAATCAGCACCGTCTGATCCGGCTCTTCTTCGAAGACATGCGCGGCGATCGCCTGCGCGTCTTCCGGTCGGATCCGCCGGCTGCATGACGGGCAGCGCGCCTCGACGATGCGCGGCATCACGAGCTTCAGGTAGTCGTTGATCTCCGTCATCGTGCCGACGGTCGAGCGCGTCGTCTTGACGGGATTCGACTGCTCGATCGCGATCGCCGGCGGGATGCCGCGGATCTCGTCGACCTTCGGCTTGTCCATCCGCTCCAGGAATTGCCGGGTGTAGGGCGAGAAGGTCTCGACGTACCGGCGCTGCCCTTCGGCGTAGACGGTGTCGAACGCGAGGGAGGATTTGCCGCTGCCGCTGGGCCCGGTGATGACGTTGAGCTTCCCGAGCGGGAGATCGAGGTCGATCCCCTTGAGGTTATTTTGTCGCGCTCCGCGGATTTCAATCAGGCCGGGTTCGGGAACAATGGTCAGAGCAGAGCGTTTCATCAAAAAATGGGGCGCCAACGTCGTCGGTTGCCCGCTGCTTTGCAACCGCGGGCGTTGGGCCAGTGTAAATCGGGTGTGAGCAGGGGATTTCACCACGGAGGACACGGAGAGCACGGAGGGAGAGGAAGTTAGTGTCCGCTCGTCCACCTCAGAGGGTTTCAACAGCGTTAAGCGCCGGGCACGTTATCAAAGCCACTCCTCCGCCGGAGCGTCTCAGGCTTCCCGGTGCCGCAGCCGAGCCGCTGGACGCGGCTTCCGGCCACAGATATGGGACCAATTAACCTACCGCTAATGAGCGAAGCTCACCAAATCGGGGATAGCGCCAAAAACCCGCGCTGTAAACAGCCACGAAGCCACCACTGCGAGCAGACCGCCAACGAGGCCGGCGATCAGGTACCCGACCTGTTGGCCTAGAGGTCGGCGTGAAAGGAACGGAGCAAGAACGATCAGTGACAGGCTGATCAAGGCCAGCGGTAAAGAGTAAGCGTCAAACCACGAACCATTGCGGACGCCGCGAGGATTGAGCGCGTCCGTGAGAATAACAGTGCTGCTGAGCAGGACGAGACCAGCCAGGTAGCACCTTACGGCGCCTCTGTATCGAACGGGTTGCGCGGTATTCATTGCGCAAAGCAGACCTGACGTTCCTGCATCAAGGATGGGTTGATGAGAGTGCGCAGGGGATACAATCCCTCTCCTCGATGTGTTCGATCCCCGCGGAGCTCATTCCCGGCGCGTCTTGAACGCCTGCTTTTCGGCGACGCTACCGATGCCCGAGTTCTAGACAAGAAGGCAATCCATCGCCTTGCCAGCGGGCCTCAGCTTCTCTTAGCTTCGAGCCTTCGAGCCTTCGAGCCTTCGAATTGAATCCCAAGCTCCGCAGCCGCGCAAAGCGCGTGAGTCTAGCCAGCCACCGTTTCGGCCTCGCGCTTCATGATCGCGGAAAGGTTTGACACCTTTTGCCTCATGATCTTCCCGGCCTTGAATTTCACCGTTGCCCGCGCGGGAATGACGAAGCTGCTTCCGGGCTGGTTGGGATTTCTCCCAACCCGCGGTTTGGTGAGCTTTACTTCGAGCACGCCGAAGTTGCGAAGCTCCACAGCGTCACCATTCGCCAGAGCGTCGGTGATGTGATCCAGCGTCCGTTGCACCACGTCGAAAACCTGGTGCTGCACCAGGCCCGTTTCATTGCTGATCTGTACAACGAGTTCCCTTTTCGTTAGTGTTCCCATAATGAGCGGCGAGTTAAACATTGCCTGTCTCCTCGGGCAAGCTGGCTCTTGTAAAATGTTCGGGCGCAACTTCTGACGCCGTTTTGAAGTGGGTTTTGGCCGTTTGCGAGAGGATTTCCGGCCCATTCGCCGCGACTAATCCACGAGCGATCTGCTTCACCTGCGCCGATGCACCGCGAGGAAGCGTGACCCCATGCGCCCGGCCCGCCTTCTGCAGCCAGTCGATGAACGCCTCACGCGCCAGGATCGACGCTGCGGCGACCGCTGGATCGCTCTCCGCCTTGGTGCGCTGATCCAGCTGGATGCCGCGCCCTTTCTCCAGCAGCGCCCGCTTGATCAGCGCCGGATTGGCGAACTGATCGGAGAGCGCGCGGGGACATTCCGGCCGCTGCTCCAGCAGGTTCTCGATCACGCGTGCATGCCCCCAGGCGAGCAGCCGGTTTAGATTGCCAAATTTGCCGTACAGCTGGTTGTACTTCTCTGGTCCGATGCTAATTACGTTTGCCGCCACGCCCGGTGTGGCGCGGATCAGCTTGGCCAGCTCCCGGATCCGGGCATCGCTGCTGATCCGCTTGCTGTCCTGAATGCCGCCATTGCGCAAGGTCCGGGCGATCTCCGCATCCACGTAGGCGCCGGCGATCACGAGTGGCCCAAAGAAGTCACCTTTTCCGCTCTCATCGATCCCAAAGTGCGGGCTGAACATCTCCGGATTCAGGACCTCTTCGTAGCCGAGCTTGGCTTCTCCGAGCACCTCCGGCTCGAGCGTGAATTGCACGAACTCCTCGGTGCCTTTCCCTTGCAGCACGATCTTCGGACCTTTCTCGTAGACCGCCAGCGTGAGCTTATCCTTCTGCGCGAAGTAAAGGGTGTAGGGCCGTGGCTCAAACTTCCACTCCCTTTCCTCCAGAATGCCGCGAAGCTTCTGCGCTTGTTCCGCGCTGATCGGTGAGGTGTGGAGCGTCTTCGCGGGTGAACTCATGCAGGGCCGCAGAGTCCCCGAACGAGGAGATGCGCGCAAAGCGAAATCCTTCGACGAGTCTCGTCGGAGGGCAGGTCCACAAGCAGCGAACTGAACTCGTGATGAGGCGGTCGTCTGCGCGCGGGAGTTCTTCATTGCCACCGAGTCGGAGGAGGATGACTGGCCGCATCGCTCGCAAGCTCACTCCCTGACTCAGCAACAAGAGGTGATGTCCCCCGAGAGTTATGGTCTCACTTTGCGCCAGCCTCTGAAGGTTGAGTGATCTTGAAGTCGGTAAAGCGGACCCAACGCTCCTTTTCCTTGGGCCCCTGCATGGTCCCGAGCCCGACCTGAACCGGCGGCTGGGGCAGGGGATCGCAGGTGCCGATCGTGGTCCATTCCTTAGCCTCGGCCATTCGACTCTGCGCCTCGTATTTGCCTCGGCTCACGACGAGACGGAGCGAGACCGGTCCCGCCTCTGCTGGCGCCATCGCGACAATCTTCGGCTGGTCGGCCTCTTCGCGCACGAAGTTGACCACGAGCTTTCCTTCGAAACGCTCCAGCATCACCTTCACATAGTTCGCGTCATCTGTGTGCCAGATCATTCCGGCCTGCTCGTAACTGGCCTGCGGTTCGGCTTTCACGGTGACTTCTGCGGCCAATCCTTCGCGCAGTGCGGGAAGCGGGCGAAAAAGCCAGCCGCGCACGTCCTTCGAGCCTGCCCAGAGATTCCCCGGCATGCTGCGCATCTCCAGGCCCTGCGCGTCGATTCGCCAGGCACCGGCCTGCTCTGTGCGCCAGCTCCAACCCTTGGAAAGCGAGCCCACCAGCGGATCGTGAACAAGTTCATCTGCAACAACCAAGGCCGGTAGAGCAGTGACGAGGAAGAAGTAGCGATGGTAGTTCATGAGTTAGATTGAGAACGGGGAGGCTTTAGTTCTTGGCTTCGCGAATGCAGTGAAGGCTTCCCGCGGTGCGAATGAGCAGGCGATCTCCTGCCAGCGCCGGGGTGGCGAGGCACGGCTCGCCTAGATCGTTGGTGCTCACCACCTTGAACTCCGGACCAGCTTCTACCGCGTAAGTCACTCCACGTTCGCTTAGGCAATAGATGTAGCCATTGCTCGCCCATGGCGACGCGGTGAAGTTCGCAATTCCACCGGCATTCAATCGCTGTTTCCCGTAGATCTCGCGCCCGGTGACGGCGTCATAGCTGGCGAGGAAGCCCTGGTCGAGGAGAACGTATAGTTGATCACGATAGACCAGCGGCGATGGATTGTATGGAGCTGCCCGCCGGTCCAGCCAGGCGATGTGCGGCGTGCTGGTTTCCTCCTTCCCCGGTGTGATGTCGCCGCTCGCGCCTGGACGGATCGCGAAGAGAGGTTTTAGCGCGTCACCGAAATAGCCGGAGGCCACATAGAGCAGGCCGTGAGCGCTGAAAGGTGTCGCAATGGTGATGCTCGATGCGCCGCGGAGCGACCAGAGTTCGTTCCCGTCGAGATCGTAGGAAGTGGTGCGCTGAGTGGCCGGCACGATGAGCTCGGTGCGCTTCCCACTTTCCCAGATAAAAGGCGTGCTCCAGTTCGTTTCCGAGGGACGTTTCTTCCGCCAGAGCTCTTTGCCAGAGTTCTTGTCAAAGGCCGCCACGAACGCGTCTTCCTCGTTGTCATTCACTAGATAGATGCGGTCGCCGTGCAGCACGGGTGAGGCGCCGCTTCCCCAGTCGTGGCGCGTCCGCTGTCCACCCA
>DASVRY010000079.1:0-3738 GCA_036388395.1 Chthoniobacteraceae bacterium | reverse complement strand
GTGTTATTCATGAACGCCGAGACTCCGCTCGCGGTCGTCATGAGCAGCAGCAGGAGACGGTTTTCGTTCGTTCCGGCCAGCTTGAGAATCTTTGCGCCGAGAAGATCGAGCACGCCTGTATCCTGCAAAGCACCACTGATGACAAAGATCGCGCCGAGAATGATAATGATCTCTTCGCTAAAGCCGCTAAACGCCTCACCGGGCGTTAGGATTCCCGTCGTAACGAGGGCGATCAGCAGCAGGAACGTGATGATGTCGACGGAAAGCTTCTCGGTGGCGAAAAGGATAATCGCCACAACCAGGAGGCCGAGAACGAGCGCGATGGAGAGAGTCATCGGTCAGCTAGCTAGGTGCGAACTCAGGAGCGATATGGAAATGGATGCGCTGTGTTGTCGTTTCGGACGCTCAAACTTGTGCCCGGCCCTGCTCCAGCGCGGCGCGCATCTCTGCGATAGGCGCGGGCCGATCGAACCAGATCTCAAAGGCGAGCGCGCCCTGGTGGAGAAGCATGGAGAGGCCGTTGGCGGTCCGCGCGCCCGCTTCGTCGCCGGCTTGCATCAGCTTTGTGCGCCGGGAGGTGTAGATGGTGTCGTAGATCATCAGGTGCGGCTGCAGGAGCGCGCTTGAAAGTGGTGAGGGGTCGGCTCGCTTCATCCCGACTGATGTGCAGTTGATCACCAAGTCGGTGTGCTCGAGCTGCAGGCGCAGTGCTGACTGATCCCAAGGCACCGCCTCCAGCCGGGCAACGGGGCCGAGGACGCGCGTGCTCTCGAAAAGCGGCGCGAGTTCGGCGGCAATGGCCTGTGCTTTCTCCAGGGTGCGATTGACGAGCGCTAGACGCTCGCAGCCTTCGATCCCGCATTGCATGGCGATCGCACGCCCAGCCCCGCCACCTGCGCCGAGCACGAGCACACGAAGATCGCGCAGGTCAACGCCGAATTCCGCCCGCAAGGCACGCACCAGCCCAGGGCCGTCGGTGTTGTAACCAATCAGCTGCTCACCCTCGACCACGATGGTATTGACCGCACCAATGCGCCGCGCGTGATCGTCTACTTCGTGGAGCAAGGGGAGCGCTGTCGTTTTGTGTGGGATGGTGCAGTTCGCGCCGAGAAATCCTTGCTGTGGCAGAAGCTGGAGCGCCTCGGGGAGTTCCTCCGGCGTCACGTGCAAGCGCGCGTAGCGGGCGGCGATCTCACACTTCTCCAGAGCCGCGTTTTGCATAGGTGGAGAAGCGGAATGCGCCACGGGATCGCCCATCACAGCGAGGCGCACCGGTGTCTGCTCGCCCGCCGTGGCGGCGGACCAGTTTCGCAGCTCGGCGACAGTGTAGAGTTCTTTCATGCGCGTCGGTGAGGATCACGAAGCACGCTGCGGATGGGAAGTCCGCAGTGTCGCGGAAATGCCAGGGCGAGGCCTGAAGCCGCTGTCTCAGTGCTCCTCTGGATCTTTACGGGTCCAGTACCAGCGCCATTCCGCACTTGTCAGCTCGCCTCCGTCCCTCTCTCTTTCCGCCGACACACTCATGGCGTCCAATTACACCGAAGACAGCATCAAGACGCTCAGCTCGCTCGAGCACATCCGGCTGCGGCCGGGCATGTACATCGGCCGCCTCGGCAATGGCGCGCACGCGGAGGACGGCATCTACGTGCTGCTCAAGGAAACGATCGATAACTCCATCGACGAGTTCATGATGGGGCAGGGGAAGCGCATCGAGGTGGAGATTACCGATCGCAGCGTAAAGGTGCGCGATTACGGGCGCGGCATTCCGCTTGGAAAGCTCGTGGATTGCGTCTCGATCATCAACACGGGCGCGAAATACGACAGCGAGACGTTCCAGAAAGCCGTTGGCCTCAATGGCGTCGGCCAAAAAGCGGTGAATGCGCTCTCCGTGACCTACCGCGCTCAGGCGATCCGCGAGGGGGAAACCAAGGTTGTCCAGTTTGAGCAGGGTAAACTGAAGACCCAGTCGCGCGTCACGAAGACGACGGAGCGCAACGGCACGCTTGTCGAGTTCACGCCAGACGAGGCGCTTTTCGGGAAGGACTTCAAGTTCCGCACTGACTTCGTCGAAGACATGCTCTGGAACTACGCGTTCCTGAATCGCGGCCTCACGCTCACGCTGAACGGCCAGCGGTTCAAATCAGAGAACGGCCTCAAGGATCTGCTCACGAAGGAACTCACCGATGAGCCGCTCTACCCGATCATCCATCTCGAGGGCGAGGACATCGAGGTTGCGCTCACCCACGGCAATCACTACGGCGAGGAATACTGGTCCTTCGTGAATGGCCAGCACACCACCATGGGCGGCACGCATCTCGCCGCCTTCCGCGAGGCGCTGGTCGCGACGTTGCGCAATCACTTCAAGAAAGACTACGACGCCGCCGATGTGCGCCAGTCGATCGACGCCGCCATCGTCGTGCGCGTGCAGGAGCCGGTCTTCGAGTCGCAGACCAAGACCAAGCTCGGCTCCGCTTCGCTTGGTCCGAAGGGTCCCACGATCAAGGAATTCGTCGGCAAGTTTCTCCAGCAGTCGCTCGATACCTACCTGCACAAACACCGCGAAACCGCGGAGATCCTGAAGAAGAAGATCGAGCAGAATGAGCATGAGCGGAAGGAGCTCGCGGGCATCCGCAACATCGCCAAGGAGCGCGCGAAAAAGGCGTCACTGCACAACAAAAAGCTGCGCGATTGCCGCCTCCATCTCGGCGACAAAAACCCGCGCGCGGAAGACAGCACGCTCTTTATCGTCGAGGGCGACTCCGCTGCCGGCTCACTCACCGCCACACGCGATGTCCAGACGCAGGCGGTCTTTGCGTTGAAGGGAAAACCGCTCAATACCTACGGTCTCACGAAGAAGGTCATCTACGAAAACGAGGAATTTCACCTCTTGCAGTCCGCATTGAACATCGAGGACGGCCTCGACGGCCTGCGCTACAACAAGATCGTCATCGCCACGGATGCGGACGTGGACGGAATGCACATCCGGCTGTTGCTGCTCTCCTTCTTCCTGAAGTTCTTCCCCGACGTCATCCGCAACAATCACCTGTTCATCCTGCAGACCCCGCTCTTCCGCGTGCGGAATAAGAAAGTCACGCGCTACTGCTACAGCGAGCAGGAGAAACAAGCCGCCGTCGGCGCACTCGGCGCCAGCCACGAGATCACCCGCTTCAAAGGCCTCGGCGAGATCTCAGCGGGCGAGTTCAAGGATTTCATCGGGGAAAACATCCGCCTTGATCCGGTAAACCTCCACCACCTCCACAGCAGCGACGAACTCCTCTCCTTCTTCATGGGCAAGAACACCATGGAGCGCCAGGAGTTCATCATCGAAAACCTCCGCGTAGAGAAGGATCTGGTGGAGACGGCGGCGTAGGGCTGCCGCTTAAAGGTGCGCGGCACTTGAGTCCTTTGACCGCAGTGACTCAAGGGCTTCGCGGATATCTGAGAAGCCGCGTTTGTCGATCGGTGGATCCAGCTTCAACTCTTCACCATCTGTGGAGTCGAAGACAGCGTAGCTACATGAGTATTCAGCATGGTCTGGATTCGGCGTCCATTCTTGCAAGGCCACAAGTCCCATTGCCGACCGATGGAAACCGTGGCGAAACCAGCGTAGGTATTTATGCTCATCCTTCCGATCCAGTGTCGAGGTGTCCACTCCATCACGGAAGACATGAAACTCTCGTGTGGTTTTCAGGTCAGGATGAACCCTCTTCAAGCAGCACAGATAGAGTTTGTTATGCG
>DASVRY010000078.1:0-1992 GCA_036388395.1 Chthoniobacteraceae bacterium | reverse complement strand
AGGCGCTGGGCAGACTCGGCGAAAAGGCGCGCGATGCCACTCCACAACTTGTCGCCTTGCTGCACCGTGGCGAAGATCGCGACATCGCGCTCACCACGCTGGAGCAGGTTCAGGTCAACTCTGTGCCGCATCTCCTTGAGGCGCTGGCGATGCCGGATCGTTCGGCCAAAATGTACGCCTGTAATCGGCTGGCGAGCCTCGGTGGGGGAGCGCGAGATGCTCTCGACGCGCTGAAGAAGCAGCAGGATTCCGGAGAGTCCGAAGACCTGCGCCGCGCCGCACGCCGGGCGGTGCGCGCGATCGAGCAGGCGAAGCGGTAACGGCCGCTGGTTCTTACTCAATCGCCTTCTTTGGTTGCGGATCAGAGCATTGGCGGAGCTCTCAAATGAATAGACCCGACGCGACAAATCCACACGGCAAGACGATAGGCCGACGGCCATCCACGCCGCCGCGATCTGATCGAGCGCCAACCCGCCGGCATCTATCTGTCGCGGTGATAGGGAGTTTGTTGGCGCTCCTTATTTTGCCAGGTCTCGCTCTCGGGCGCCTGGCCGAGAGCCTCAGCCCAGAGCTTGTCTTCGGCTACGCTACTTTTTCGTCGCTGATCACGTTTCTATTTTACTGGCGCGATAAGCGGAGGGCGCAGACCGGCCAATGGAGGATCCCTGAATCCACGCTCCACCTCGCAGAACTCCTCGGCGGCTGGCCCGGCGCGTTCCTCGCGCAGCATGAACTCCGTCACAAAGTCGTGAAGAGACGATATCAGCTAGTCTTTTGGTTGATCGTGATCGTCTACCAGGCGGTATCTTTCGACTTCATGCGGAACTGGCAGTACTCGCGACTAGCCTTGTCGCTGGTCGCACGGTGATCGCTAATGCCGCCGATCACTCGCGGCTAGCTTCACAAGTTCACTGCACGTCAGGCGCTTCCAATTCAATGACCGGCGGCGGTGTCACGGGGATCGGCTTATCCGAAGTGGTGACATTCACCGTCTCCAGCTTTTTTCGGAGCGGCTCGGGCAATGCATCGCGCTCTGCTTCACTCTCGATCGGACCCGAAAAGGTCTGTTTCCCTTGCGCATCTCGCGCGGTGAGAACCCGCTTTCCCTTCTCTATCTTCACCTCGATCTCGCCTTCTGAATCTCTCAGAAGCACTCGCGGCTCTCCGGCTTCCGTATCCACACGCACCGCATCACGGACGGCCTCCCCGAGCGCAACGCCGCGGTGTTGAAGTTCTTTGAACACATTCCCCACGTCACGAGTGGGCTCCACCGTGTTACCAGGAGGCTTGGGCGCTGGAGCACCGGCTGGCTCTTTCTGCCAATCCCGAAACTTCTCCTGGAGTTGCTGCATCTCTGTTTGTAAGTCGCGCGACTTCTCCTGCAGCCGCCGTGCTGCATCCTGCGCCCGTTCACGTATCTCCGGGAGACGCAGGCGCAGCTTGTCCAGCTCCGGATGCAACGGGTGAAAAACTGGCCGCCGCTCAGGAAACATTCGTTCGGCGAGGGTCACCTCCAGCTTTTGCTCTTTGCCTGCGCGGATGATCGTCAGAGTCGCGCGCGTATCTTTCCCGAGGCTCCGAACCAGCGTGGAGAGCTGATCGGGATCAATGAGTTGCTGATCGTTGAGCAGCTTCAGAATGTCGTGCCGCTGCACTCCAGCAGCCGCTGCCGGGCTTTCCGGCAGCACTTCATCCACGACGAGGCCGAAGCCTTCGGGCAGGCTGAGCTGCGCCGCGAGGACGGGCGGCAGCGGTGAGGTGCTGACGCCGAGGAATGCTCCCGGTTTGCCGATTGATGCACGGCCGGCATGCGGCGGCCTCGGCGAAGGCGGGAGTGGATGAGGGGGTGGTTGCTGATGAGCCCCCGGGGGACGCGGAGGTGGAGGGAGAGCCCCGGCGTCGTTCTGCGCCTGGAGCTGGGGCAGCGCGAAAGCTGCCGCGGTGGTGATGATCAGGATGTGTTTCATGGATTGAGCACGGTTTATTGGATGG
>DASVRY010000077.1:0-4390 GCA_036388395.1 Chthoniobacteraceae bacterium | reverse complement strand
GACGCCCACAGAGAACAGCATGATCACCCAGCCGCCGGCTGTCATGACTCGCTCCTTTCATTTACCACTCCCCGGAAAGCGCGCGCACGTGCGGTGATCAAGCAAAAGAGGCCGCTGACCAGCAGGATGAGAATCACGCTCATCCACGCGACCTTGTTTGGCGTATCGCCAAACAGGTCGGTCACATAGCTGCTCACTTCGCTTCGGCCCGTCTCAAAGCTATACCCGAGCACATTGAGGAAAAACCACATGATGAAGATGGTGAGCAAAAAGAGCGGGCTCACATATTTCATGATCGGCTTGAAGATTCGCGGGATTCGCAGGGCGGCGCCCACGTGCGCTTCCTTCCACCCTTTCTCGATGCCCAGCACCCAGCCGAACATGATGATCTGAATCGTCGCGAGGACGAAGATGAGGCACGTACCAACCCAGAAGTCGAGCGTATCCAGTGCCTTCACATCCTTGGAGAACCAGACCACGAAGCCGCAGCCGATCGCGGTGATGAAGCCGAGCAGCGCCACCGAGGCCTTTCGTCCAATTCCCATCGCTTCTTCGAGGAAAGCAATGCCCGGCTGGAGCATTGAAATCGAGCTCGTGACCGCAGCCAGGAAGAGCAGAAAGAAGAAGCAGAAACCGAAGAGCTGTCCGGCTGGCATCTGCGCGAAAACCAGCGGCAGCACATTGAAGCCGAGCCCGAATGTTCCTTTTCCGGCAACCTCCGCAATGCCGAGGAAAGCGACTGCGGCAGGGAGCGTGATCAGCCCGCCGAGGCCGACTTCGCAGAACTCATTTGCACTCGATGCGGTGAGGCTGCTTAGCACTACATCGTCTTTCCGCCGGAGGTAGCTGGAGTAGGTGATGATCACGCCAAAGCCGACCGAGAGCGAAAAGAAGATTTGCCCAGCTGCAGCGAGCCAGAGCTGGGGCTTGCGGAGCTGATCCCAGATGCCGTGAATTACGATGCGCTGCTGTTCTGGGGCGGCAGCGGCTGCGCGCTCGGCGGTGGCAATGGTTTCTGCGCCGACGAGTTCCTGGTCTAGCTTCCATGTGCCGCCCACGTTCTTTTCAACGAAGACCTTCTGCGGATTCCACATGAATCCGAGGCCGTTCATCACATTGCGCTCGGGCTGCGCCGGATCAGGCGTGCCCAGCGTGAGCACGCGGATCAAGACGATAAAACCCAGGCCGATGAGCAGCGGCATCGCGATATTGCAGAACCACTCGATGCCTTTGGAGAGGCCACGATAGATGAGGAAGAAATTCAGCGCGAAGACGATCAGCAGATAGGTGCCGACGTGATTCAGATCGAACCCCACCGCAGCGCCGTCCGAGCCGATGCCGATGAACTTCCCCCAGTAGTCGCCAGCCTCCGCAGCAGTGGAGAAATGCATGGCTCCGCGGAGGAAATTCACCGCATAGCCAAGGCACCATGCCTCGATATAGACATAGTACATGTAGATCACCACGGGGATGATTGCTCCGATCACTCCGATGTACTTCCACACTGGTCGCCCCCCAATAAAGTGTAGAATGCCGGGGCTTGAATTGAAGCCACGCGCTCCGGCATAGCGGCCCATCGTCCACTCGGCCCAGCCGATCGGAAGCCCAAGCAGGATCAGCGAAACGAAGTAGGCAATCATGAACGCCCCGCCGCCATACTGCGCTGCCTGTCCCGGAAAGCGCAGAAAGTTACCCAGCCCAATTGCACTCCCGGCAACCGCAAGGATCACGCCGAGCCGACCGCTCCATTCTTCCTTCGGTCGAACGGGTATGGCGGGAGCGGAATCCATAAAGCGAGCGCGGCGGCTAATCCTTGCCTGTGAGCTCGTGGGCGTGAGCTCGGGTTTCTGAGGCAATCACGCCACTAAGCAGGAGAAGGGCAATCAGGTTCGGAATGGCCATTAGGCCATTCATCCCGTCCGCAAAGTCCCATACGACCTGGAGCGGCATCACTGATCCGACCAGCACCGCGAGTACCCATAGATATCTATACGGCTTGATGACCCGGCTGCCAAAGAGGTATTCGGCCGCTTTCTCGCCGTAGTAGGACCAGCCAAGGATGGTCGAGAAGACAAAAGTGAGAAGGCCGACGAAAAGAATGATCGGCCCGAAGGTATGCAGATCTGCGAACGCTTCGCGGGTCATTGCCGCCTTGCCCGTGCCCTCTTTCCAATGGCCGGAGCTAACCAGCACCAGCCCGGTCATTGCGCAAACGACGACTGTGTCCCAGAAGGTTCCGGTCGACGAGACGAGCGCCTGGCGCACTGGATTCTTCGTCTGTGCTGCCGCCGCGACGATCGGTGCACTGCCGAGGCCTGACTCGTTCGAGAACAAACCGCGCGCGATCCCATACCGTGCCGCCTCCTTCATGCCCGCACCAATGAAGCCGCCTACTGCCGCCTGCCCGTTGAATGCCGACTTGAAGATAATCGCGAAAGTGTCCGGCAGCATTGCCCAGTTCTTGATCAAGATGGCAAGGCAACCGAGCACGTAGAAGATCGCCATGAAAGGGACCAGGACCTCACAGACCCGGGAGATCGATTTAATTCCCCCAAGGATGACGCCCGCGGTAAGCGCAGACATTCCGATGCCGAGGCCCCAAGCGAGTTGCTGCTTGTCCAAAGTCGGAAACTGCTCGCCGACCATGCCGACGATGGCATTTGCCTGCGTCATGTTGCCGATCCCGAAGGCCGCAATGGCGGTAAAAATGGCGAAGATCACACCGAGCCACTTCATATTCAAACCACGCTCCAAGGCATACATCGGCCCGCCCGCCATCTGCCCAGTCGGCGTCACCACCCGGTACTTCACTGCGAGAACCGCCTCCCCGTATTTCGTCGCGATTCCGAAGACGCCGGTCAGCCACATCCAGAGCACCGCGCCGGGTCCGCCGGAGGCTATCGCCGAAGCGACACCGATGATATTCCCGGTGCCGATCGTCGCGGCGAGCGCTGTCATGAGTGCGGCGAAATGGGAGACGTCACCCTCTCCTTCACCGCCCTTTGAGAACGATAACCGGATCGCCCGTCCAATGTAGCGCTGAATGAACCCCAACCGCACCGTGAGGAAAAGGTGCGTCCCGAAAAGCAGGATTATGAGGGGCAAGCCCCAGACGAAGCCGGAGAAATCCGACATGAATTTTTCGAGGGTGGCCATGGAATGTGAGGAACTGGCGGAGAATGGGGAACTGCTGCAGGAAGGTCAAGTGAGGCGGATGGAATAGCGGAAAGCATTGGCCTCCGCGGTCTCGCCACGTTGTTGTCGTCGCGCTGTGAGGTAAGCCGGCTTCGGCGGGACGCCGTCGCATCGCCTTTTGACTCGCAGCGATCATTCCTCTAATCCCTCCGCGGTGAATATTCCCAAGCTCGTTGCGCACCTCACCGTTCACCGCCCGAAGACCCTGGCGATGGTCGTGGCTGCGATCGTTGTAGTCTGTGTGCTCTTCGTTAAGTCGCGGGCGAAATTCGACTCCGAAGTGCTCAATCTGCTGCCCGCGCAGTTCGAAGCCGTGCAGGCGCTCAAGGAGCTAAACAGCAGCTTTAGCCAGGGAACGGAGCTCACCTTTGCTCTCCAGGGACCAGCGACTGTCTTGTCCGAATTTGAGGAGCACTTTCTCCAAAAGCTCTCCGCCGAGCCATGGGTTGTCCGCGTCTTTACCGGCTCTCCGATGGAAACGCCTGAGGGACTCGCGGACCTTCAGCTGCTCGTTCCGCCTTTGCTCCTGAACCTCGAGCCCCAAGTGTTCCAGCAGGCGATCACGGCACTCGCGCCAGAGGCCATTGCCGCGCGCCTTCACCAGATGAAGCTCGAGCTGGAATCCGGCTCCCCCAAGGCGGAAATGCAACTCTCCGTGGATCCACTGGGGCTGCTCGGCCCTGCGATGAAGCCCCTGACGAGCATCTATGGAGTGGATCGTGGCCACTCCCTGGCTTCCAAAGATGGGACGGTGCGAGTTGTCCCGGTGGTGACCACTCAGAAGTCGCTAGAGCAGCCGGAGTGCAAGGCGATGATGGCGCAGGTGGGGCGCTTCAAGAGCGAAGTAGTGGCGTCGTGGAAAGGAGAGGCCCCGATCATCCACGTCACCGGGCGCAGCGCCTATGTGGCGGAGATTTCATCCAGCATGGAGCGGGATATCTCTGTCACTTCCATCATCTCGATCCTCTCGGTGAGCGCGCTCTTCTTTCTGGGCTTCCGCCGGATCATGCCTCTGATCGGCCTCACCTTGATCCTCGCGCTGAGCTGCTTCGTCGCGTTCACCGTCGGCTGTTTGATCTTCGACAAGGTGAGCATGATCGCGGTGGCGTTCTGTTCGATCCTCGTCGGTCTTGGCGACGATTTCAGCCTCCTGCTTTACAACCGCTATCTGCATGCGCGCCGGGATGGCGAAGCT
>DASVRY010000076.1:0-8513 GCA_036388395.1 Chthoniobacteraceae bacterium | reverse complement strand
GCTTTGGCTGCCATGCAGACGGGAAGAAGAAAGGCGGAGTGACCTTTGACGCGGTGAAAAGCAGCGGCGGCGCTACTGATCACAAGTTTTGGGAGGCGGTGCTGACGAACATGCGCTCCTCTGCGATGCCGCCCGAGGAGGAGAAGCAGCCAACCCTCGAGGAGCGGGAGAAGGTCACGAAATGGATCGAGCAGGTTGTCTTCGCGGTGGATCCAAGCCGGCCGGATCCAGGCCGGGTGACTTTACGCCGGCTGAATCGCACGGAATACAGCAACACCATCCGCGATCTCGTTGGCGTCGACTTTGAAGCGGGTGCAGACTTTCCCTCGGACGACTCGGGATACGGCTTCGACAATATCGGTGACGTGCTCTCGCTGCCACCGGTGCTTTTCGAACGCTACCTGCAAGCCGCGGAGAAAGTGATGGGCATGGCGATCCTGAACGATCATGCGCCACGCTCGCAGACGGTCGGAGTCGATCTCATGAAGGTCGAAGGCGGGCCGAAGAAAGGGTCAACACCCATCTCCCGGAAAGTCAACGAGCAGGAGGCCACCGTGTCCGTGGACCTCCCGATGGAGGGCGAGTATCAGCTGGAGGTCCAGGTTAGCTCAGAGCAGGTGGGACTGGAGCCCACGCGGATGGAGGTGAAGTTTGAAAGCCAAGTAGTCGGCGCGAAGCAACTCGCGGGGAAAAAGAGCGACTTCGAACTCGTAAAAGGGACGGTGAAAGTGACGAAACCCGGGGCGCATACCCTCGCCTTTCGGGTGATAAATCCGCTGCCGAAGCCCGAGACAAAGAACGGCAAACCAGTGAATCGCAGCTTCACGCTGCGGAAGCTCATCCTGAAAACACCGGCACAGCCCGTGGTCGCGCCAGCGAGCCAGCTCCGCATCTTTGCGGCGGGGAAGGGCAAGCCGACGCTGGTGGACTCGGCGCGAGCCATTCTGAATGCCTTCGCGACGCGCGCCTTTCGCCGGATGCTCACCGCGCAGGAACTGGATCGCTTTCTCTGGATCTATGCGCAGGCGGGAAAGAAGGGGGCGAACTTTGAGCAAAGCGTCCAGACGGCGTTGACCGCAGTGCTCGTCTCGCCGCACTTCCTTTTCCGAGGCGAACTCCAGCCGGAGCCGGACAACCCGAAGTCCGTGCACCAAGTGAACGAATGGGCGCTGGCCTCGCGGCTTTCCTATTTCCTCTGGAGCACGATGCCTGACGACGAGCTGCTCGCGCACGCTCAGAGGGGCACTTTGCGCAAGAACCTCGACGCGCAGGTGCTCCGGATGCTCAAGAGCGAAAGGGCCAACGCGCTCGTCGATAACTTTGCCGGGCAATGGCTGCAGATCCGCAACCTCCAACTCATGGAGCCAGATTGGAAGGCTTATCCCGATTGGGAAAAGACCCTCGGCGTCGCAATGGAACGCGAGACCGAGCTGCTCTTCCAGACGATCATGCGTGAAGATCGCAGTGTGCTGGAGTTCCTGAACGCGGACTACACATTCGTGAACGAGCGCCTCGCAGAGCACTACAAGATCAGCGGCGTGGAAGGTGATGCTTTCGTGAAGGTAAAGCTGCCGCCGAACCGCCCGGGCGGTATTCTCGGGCACGGCAGCTTCCTCACGCTCACCTCGAATCCGACCCGCACCTCACCGGTGAAGCGCGGCAAATTCGTCCTCGAGAATCTGCTCGGAACACCACCGCCACCGGCGCCACCACAGGTGCCCGACCTGAATGAAGGTCAGCACGGCGAGCTCAAGGGCACGCTCCGTCAGCGGATGGAGCAGCATCGCGCTGATCCGACCTGCGCAGGCTGCCACGCCCGCATGGATCCAATTGGCTTCGGCATGGAGAATTTCGACGGCGTGGGCGCATGGAGAACCGTGGAGAATGCCGCGCCTGTGGATGCGAGCGGGCAGCTCGTGAGTGGCGAGAAATTCAAAGGTCCGGCGGAGCTGCAACGCATCCTGCTCACGAGCAAGCGGGGCGAGTTTTTGAAGTGCCTCACGGAAAAGATGCTTACCTATGCGCTCGGTCGCGGGCTCGAGTATTACGATAACCCTTCTGTTGGTAAGGTCGCGACCGCCCTCGAGAAAAACGCGAAGTTCTCCACGCTCGTGCTCGAGATCGTGAAAAGCGTCCCCTTTCAAATGCGGCGCGGTGAAGGTGATCATAAGATCTTCGCCACCCCTCCGCAGACCACCGCCTCCCGCTGATCGTCCCCACACCAGAACGCCACTGCCATGCACATCACGAACAACTCCATTCATCTCCCACGCCGCACTTTTTTGCGCGGTCTCGGGGCGGCGATCAGCCTGCCGCTGCTGGAGTGCATGCTGCCGGGTGTGGCAAAGGCGGCGGCCGCTGCAGCGAAGGCCGGGACATCGCCGAAGCGCCTGATCTTTGTCTATCTGCCAAATGGAATGCACATGGCGGCGTTCACGCCGAAAGGCACGGGCTTGAGTGATCTCCCGGAGACGCTCGCTCCGCTCGCGGAGCATCGATCGCATCTGCAGGTATTGAGCGGCCTGGCACACGCGCAGGCGCGGCCGCTTGGCGACGGCGCTGGCGATCACGCGCGGGCGAATGCCTGCTTTCTCACCGGGGTTCATCCGCACAAGACCGCGGGCGCTGATATCAAGGCGGGCATCTCGGTGGACCAGATGGTCGCGCAGGCGATCGGCAAGGAGACGCGACTCGGCTCACTGGAACTCAGTTGCGACAATGCCGGCCAACTAGTCGGTGCCTGCGATAGCGGCTACGCGTGCGCCTATCAGAACAATATTTCGTGGCGCAACGACACCACGCCGTTGCCGCCGATGTTCGATCCGCGCCTCGTCTTCGAGCGGCTCTTTGGCGCAGCTGAAGATCCGGCTCTTGCTGCCGGCCGGGCTCTGCGGGAGAGCTGCCGCAAATCAATCCTGGATGTGGTCCGCGAAGATGCACGCGCGCTGCAAGCGAGACTCGGTGCGACGGATCGGCGGAAGATGGATGAATACCTCACAGCCTTGCGCGAAACCGAGGTGGCCGTGGAGCAGAACGCGAAGTTCAAAGCCACCGTAGCGATTCCGGAGATGAACAAGCCTGAAGGAATTCCAAGCGATCTCACGGAGCGGATCCGGCTGATGTACGATCTGCTCGCACTCGCGATGCAAACCGATGCGACGCGAGTGGCCACGATGATGGTGCAGCGGGAAGGAAGCAATCGCCCCTATCCGTGGATCGGCGTGAGCGATGGTCATCACGATTTGTCGCATCATGGCGGCAGCGCGGAGAAGCAGGCGAAGATCGCCGCGATCAACCGCTACCACGTGGAGCAGTTTGCCTATTTCCTCGATAAGCTGAAGCTGATGCGTGAAGGCTCAGGATCGGTCCTGGATAATTCGATGATCGTCTTCGGCAGCGGCCTGGCCGATGGGAACGCCCACGCGCACGAAGATCTCCCGGTGATCCTCGCGGGCGGCGGCGGCGGCACTTTGCGAGGCAACAGACATGTGCGTTTCGATCGCGAAACTCCGATGACCAATCTGTATCTCTCCCTCATGGACCGAATGGGAGTGCAAGCGGATCGGTTCGGCGATAGCACCGGCAAGCTAAAGAATATCTGACGGCTTGGGGAGTAGTCGTACGTGAAGCTGAAGAGAGAGAGGGAGAAGCGCTGCTGTGCGGGGAGAACGCCCAACGCCGAAGCGTTGATCCCGAGGTTCGCCGACGCCGTCGGAATTTAGCATTTCAGATTTTCGCTGCGACGAAGTAGAACCGTCGCCCCTCGCACGAGCCTGTCTCGCGCTGAGGGCCACAACCTTTCACATGTCCAAGCTCTACATTCCCGGTCCTGTCCAAGTCTCTGAGAAAACCTTCCACGCGATGTGCCGGCCGATGATTGGCCATCGCAGTGGTGATTTCAAAAAACTCTACGGCTCGATTCAGCCGCAGCTGCAGGAGCTCTTCGTCACCAAGCAGCCGGTTTTTCTTTCCACGTCCTCGGCCTGGGGCGTGATGGAAGGTTCGATCCGCAATCTCGTTGGCTCGGGTAAAGTGCTGAACTGCATGTGCGGCGCGTTTTCGGACAAGTGGTTTGATGTTTCCAAGAAGTGCGGCAAGGAAGCCGTCGCTCTGCAGGTGGAATGGGGTCAGCCAATTCGCGGCGCGCAGATCCGCGAGCAACTCCAGCAGGGCGGCTTCGACGCGGTGACCTTGATCCACAACGAAACCTCCACCGGCGTGATGTCGCCGATCGAGGAGATCGCGGAAGTGATGCGCGACTTTCCCGAGGTGCTGCTGATCGTCGATACGGTGTCGTCCTTCAGCGTGGTGCCGATCGCGATGAATGAGCTGGGCATCGATGTGCTGCTCACGGGTTCGCAAAAGGCGCTCGCAATGCCGCCGGGACTGGCGCTCTTCAGCGCGAGCGAAAAGGCGTTTGCCCGTGCCGAGCAGGTGAAAGGGCGCGGCTATTATTTCGACTTCATCGAGTTCAAGAAGAACCAGGTGGAGGACATGACGCCGAGCACGCCGTCGATCTCGCACATCTACGCGCTGCAATCGAAGCTCGAGGATATCTTCACCGAAGGCGTCGCGGCTCGCCACGCTCGACACGCGGAGCTGAATGCCATGGTCGCCGAGTGGGTGAAACGCCACGGCTTCGAGTTCTTCGCGCCGGAAGGCTTTCGCTCCAAGTCGCTAACCTGCGTGGCAAACAACCGCAACATCGACGTCCCAGCGATGCTGAAGAATCTGAAGGACCGCCACGACATCGTGCTCGATGGCGGCTACGGCAAGCTGAAGGGGAAAACTTTCCGCATCTCGAACATGGGCGACGAGACGCGGGAGACGATCACCGAGCTGCTCGCCGCGCTGGACGATTCGCTGCCGAGCTAAGACTGCGGTTTAACCACGGAGGACACGGACGGCACGGAGAATGAAGCAGGAAACTGAGCCACTTCCCTCCCTCTTAGTGCTCTTGGTGTTCTTCGTGGTGATCCTCTCCTAATACCATCGGCAGCGCGATTGCCTCGGCGCTGCTGAGGTGCAACCGTTCCTCTCTTTCAAATGGCGTGGATCCACCTCCTCATCGCCGGTCTGCTCGAGATCGGATGGCCGCTCGGGTTGAAGATATCGCAGGCGCCGGATCGTCGCGCCGCCGGGTTTACTCTGGCGGTCATCTGCATGGCGGGGAGTGGCTTCTTCCTCTGGCTCGCGCAGAAGGAGATCCCGATCGGGACAGCCTACGGCGTCTGGACGGGGATTGGAGCAGTAGGGACGTTCATCCTGGGAATCGTCGTGTACGGTGACCCTGCGACGTTCTGGCGGATGCTCTCCGCGTTTCTGATAGTTGCCGGCTTGGTGGGGATGAAACTCACGCACTCCTGAGCTCTGCCTTCGATGTTCGACGTTGGATGTTCGACGTTCGATGTTCAGGCGCCGCAGGCACTTTTTTCGAGGACGAGGGCGAGTAGGAGGACGAGGACGATCCACCCCCGCAGCCCTGCCCCCACCGGAATTGACCCGCTCCCCTGCCCCGCGTAGGCTCGCCGCCCTTTCGCCATGAGCCAGAACTACAAAGAGACGCTGCAGCTTCCAAAGACCGACTTCCCGATGAAGGCGGATCTCGTGAAGCGCGAACCGGAGCGGCTCCGCCAATGGGAAGAGCAAGGACTCTACTCCCAGATCCAAATGGCGCGGAAAGATGCCGAGCTTTTTGTCCTGCACGACGGCCCGCCCTTCGCCAACGGCGACGTGCACATGGGCACCGCGCTGAACAAGATCCTCAAGGATCTCATCGTGAAATCCAAGACGATGGCGGGGTTTCGCGCGCCGTTTGTCCCCGGTTGGGACTGCCACGGCCTCCCGATCGAGTTCAAGGTGGTGAAGGAATCGCGCGGCCTCGCCCCGGCGGAAGTGCGGCGGCGCTCTGAGGCTTACGCGCGGAAGTTTATCGATATCCAGCGCGGCCAGTTCAAGCGACTCGGCGTGTTTGGGGATTGGGAGAATCCGTATCTGACTCTGGAGCCTAGCTACGAGGCGGAGATCATCCGCTCGTTTGCCCGCTTCGTGGAGGCCGGCCTTGTCTATCAGTCGAAGAAGCCCGTCTATTGGAGCACCGGCGCACAGACCGCACTCGCTGAGGCGGAGGTGGAATACGCCGACCGTTCCGATCCCGCGATCTTCGTTAAATTCCCGATCATGAGCGGACCGCTCGCCGGTCAGGCGAGCATGGTCATCTGGACGACGACGCCCTGGACCTTGCCCGCGAATGTCGCCATCGCTGTCCACCCGCGGCACGAGTACATCGTTGCCGGGTATCGCGGCCCAAACTCCGAACACGTGGAGCGCTTTGTCGTCGCCAAGGCGCTCGCTCCAGCATTTGCCCAAGCCGCCGGGTTCACCGCGGAAGGTGGAGGCGAAGCGTTCCACGGAAGCGAACTCGTCGGCAGCGAAGCGCAGCATCCTTTCCTCGACCGCACGGCGAAGATTATCGCGGCGGAGTTCGTGACCATGGATACCGGCACCGGGCAGGTCCACATCGCGCCAGGACACGGCGCAGACGATTACCTTGCAGGTGTGGAGAACGGCTTGCCCATCCTGTCCCCGGTCGATGAGCACGGGCGGTTTACCGAAGAAGTCGGCGTGCCGGTCTGGGCCGGCAAGTATGTCTTCGATGCGAACAAGGAAGTTATCGAGCATCTGCGCGGGAATGGCACGCTGCTCGCCGAGCAGATCCACGAGCATTCCTACCCCCACTGCTGGCGCTCGAAAACGCCTGTTGTCTTCCGCGCCGTCGAGCAGTTCTTCATCCGGATCGACAAGATCCGCGGCGCCGCCCTCGGAGCGATTGATAA
Source organism: Chthoniobacteraceae bacterium (assembly GCA_036388395.1). Taxonomy (GTDB): domain Bacteria; phylum Verrucomicrobiota; class Verrucomicrobiia; order Chthoniobacterales; family Chthoniobacteraceae; genus DASVRY01. The sequence continues at coordinate 1,677 of DASVRY010000076.1, read as the reverse complement.
CGTCCAATGGCTGCCGCATTGGGGCCGTAATCGGATCCATGGCACCGTCGAATCACGCCCGGACTGGTGCATTTCGCGTCAGCGTTCGTGGGGCGTGCCGCTGCCTGTCTTCTACGAGCCAGATGGCACCCCGATTGTCGACGGGCCGCTCGCCCGCCGCGTAGCCGAGATCGTGGAGCGTGATGGGACAAATGTCTGGTTTGAGCGCGACGACGCCTGGTGGGCCGAGGCTCTCGCGCTTCCAACAGGCACGACACGCCGCAACGACACTCTCGATGTCTGGATCGATTCCGGAGTTTCCCATGAAGCTGTGCTGCGCAAACACCCCGACCTAAAATGGCCGGCCGATATCTATATCGAAGCGACTGATCAGCATCGCGGCTGGTTCCAGTCGTCGCTCATGACCTCGATCGCGCTGAACGAGGCGGCGCCGTATCGCACCGTGATTACACACGGCTTCGTGGTCGATAAAGACACACGCAAAAAGGTCTCCAAGTCGGAGCAAGGCACCTATGTAAAGCCGATGAACGCCGAGCACTTCGTCGGCAAGTATGGTGCTGACATCGTGCGGCTCTGGGCCTCCAGCGTTGAGTTCACAAACGAGGTTCCATTCTCCGAAGAGTCATTCGCGCTGCTCACCGACTCGTATCGGCAGTTCCGTAATCTGCTCAGGATCCTACTAGCCAATCTGCACGACTACGATCCCTCACAGCCAGCCACCGACGGGTTCACACTCGTCGACCGGTGGATGCTTAGCCGGTTGCAAGATGTCACCATCACGTGCCGCGAAGCTTACGCAGCCTACGAGTTTCGTAAGGTTTACCAGACGCTGAATCAATTCTGCGCGGTGGATCTAAGTTCGCTGTATGTCGACATCACCAAGGACCGGCTCTACTGCGACGCCCCAGACTCGCCGCGGCGGCGCGCCACCCAGACGGTCATGTACCGAGTTTTCGACAGCCTCACCCGCCTGCTCGCACCGATCCTCGTTTTCACTGCCGATGAGGCTTGGACCTTCGCCGGCCGCAGTGGATCTGTGCATCTCGAGACTTTCCCAGAAATCGATGGCTCGCTGCACGACGCGGAGCTGGAAAAGCAGTTCGAAATGTTAATGGGCCTGCGCGGAGTGATTGCACAGGCGGTCGAACCCGCCCGCAAAGAGAAGCTCATCGGGAATGCGCTGGAAGCTGCGGTGACACTGGAGGTGGCGGACGCGAAAATCGCGGCAGAGCTCCAGGCGCAAAAGGAGGAACTCGAAGAACTTTTCATCTTGAGCGACCTGACGATCGCTATTGGAGCCGATACAACGGCCCGTCTCGTTCGTACAGAACAGAAGAAATGCTCCCGCTGCTGGCGCCATCGACTGACCGTCGGTGTGCATCCCGAGCACCCGGAGTTGTGCGATCGCTGCACGAAAGTGGTCACCGCATCCGCATGAGCGCGACATCTCCGCGTTCGGGGTCCGCGTTGATGAAGTTCTTCGCGTTCTTCGCCATTCCGCTTTACGCACTCGACCAGGCGACAAAGTGGTGGATCGTCCGCACCATGGAGCTGAACGGACCGGAGGAGGAAGTCATTCCGAACTTCTTCTATCTATGTCACTGGGCGAATACCGGTGCGGCTTTTGGCTCATTTAAGGACAGCAACGGCTTCTTCATCGTGCTGTCTGTACTAACA
>DASVRY010000075.1:0-2743 GCA_036388395.1 Chthoniobacteraceae bacterium | reverse complement strand
TGCCCGCGAACGCTGTTGAAGTTTATTGGCGTAAGATCCGACCGGCGCACCACGAAGCTGTCGCGCATGTCGAACCGTCCGCCTGCGATCCGCTGGTGCACAACTATTTCCCATGCCGGCACTCCGCGGGCACGGACAGGGCGGATCGTCTGGAGAGTCGCTCCTAAGACGTCGCTGCCGCGAACGATGGCGTAGCAACTCGTGCCCGGGTGCAGTTTGGAGCCGTCCGGGGGAACAAGTCGAGGGACGCTCAAAGACTGGGCGGCCAGCACAAACGCTAGACTGATCATGGCTGAACTTTCTTTTGAAGGGGAAGCTTGATTTCACGCAAATCGCACCTGGTCTCATCGCCTGTTCGTGGAAACAAATGTCACCCGGCCGTTCTGTCGATGTCACGTACCGTCACCTATCGAGCCAGCTGATCCGGCGCAGCGGGAACGGTTGGCCGCTCGGAAAGCGAGCCCATGAGGAACTGCCACCTAGGTCCACGTCGGACGGCGACTCCGGAGAGGATGCCCTCAGAGGAAAAGGAGAAGCCGTCGCTATCAACTCGAAGGGAGTAGGAGGCACGGAATGCCGCCACGTCGGCTGAGAGCGGTGTGACCTCGATGCCGGAGACGTCATTGTCGATCCTGACCCGCGTTTGCCGGAAGCGCTCAATTCCGGCGGCTACCGAGGCATAGCCCCGGTAGCGGACCTCCCCCTGCTCGATCCATGAAAAGCCGGGATCATCCGCATAGGTGTTCAGCACCGCGTCCCAGTCGCCCGCCTCTCCAGCGTCGGACCAGAGCTGGACGAGCTCCGCCACGCCTTCCCTTGCCACGCGAGCCTCTTCAGCTGGCCCGGTCGCTCCGGCGCCGATAACCCCGACCAGTGTAAAAAAGGAGCGAATTAGCATCGACATACTGACTGCTCTGGCTGGCTTGTAGCAATGCACCGAGGCTCACCCAGCAGTGCTTCTGCGCAATTGTGAGCGAGGCTGTCCCCTGCGGGGCGGGCGCGGCGCCAGAGCTCCAAAAGCGACCAAAGCGGCACGTCCTGCGTCAGGCGTCTAGCGCGTTCCATCATTCTCCCCCCGAGGCCGCCGAGGTCGCTGCTTTGCGGAGATGGACTTGATAATGGCGTGCCGCGGCTGCGAGCCGTCGAACATCGCTCCGCGTGCTGCCGCAGCTCTCCGGAGGAGGTCGTGCACGCGGGCATCGCTGGGTGGGACTGACCCGAGTCTCACGTGACGAATCTGGCTTCCGCTTCCCTCGAGCAGCCCGTCCGGATCGTCGAGACCCGCTGCCTGAGTGAAGAATAGGCTGATCCAGCGGGGATACAGCGTCAGCGAGACAATGACGTCCGATCCGCGGTCGCCGGTGGCGAAGCCGATCGCCAACGCGTTGTAGTTGTCGTAGACGAGCTCTGTCGCGCCGGGCAGGAGCCGGCGCAGGGTCTTGAGAGCCTCCCGCGCCTGGGCGGCGATCCGCTCCTCATACTTGCCGATAAAGGCCTCCAGCTGCTTATCGGCCGAGATTTGAACACCCATCTTTCTTCACCTTGCTGGTCTCGGTCGCGTAAGTTGCTGAGCTTACTCCTGCCGAACCTGAGAATGCCGGCAGCTGCGGCGGGCGCGTCAGGGTAGTTTACTGATCTGTCGGCAGTGAATCGACCCCCGAGCCTATGGGGGTGCCTCTGCCCACGGAAGAAAATGCCTCGTCGATCAATGTGGCAAGATCAGATCTGCCGCCGCGCCCGAACCATTCCTCCAGACAGACTTGGACTAGCACGGCCGCCGCCGCCGCGGATGCGCGGTGCGATAGGCTCGGCCTAGTCGCCCCTTCTGCTTTCGCGAACATTACCGCGAAAGCGTCTGACCAGACGCTGGTGTTCGCCCGGAAACCGGCAAGCAGCGCGGGCTCGTGAAAGATGAGGGCCATCTTGCGGCGCTCGATATCCGCCTTCGCTCCGAAGGCTCCTTCGAGTGCGGCTGCGACGCCGGAGGCGACTGCAGCAAGCGGCGTCAGCCGTCGCTCAACTCCGGCAGCAACTGCGGCGATGATCCGATCATCATGCTCATCCCAAAGTACCACTTGCTCCTTTGTCCCAAAATAGCGGAACAAGCTTGCGACCGACACCTCACTTTGCTCCGCAATCTCTACCATTGAGACCGACGCAAAGCCGCGCTGCTCGAAGAGATCTAGGGCGCAGGATTGAGCGCGGCGCATCGCTTGTGCTTTTTTGCGCTGCGAAAGAGGCGGCTTAGCGCCCGCTACCTTCATTTATTCCTCCGATGCTGCTCGCGTCGCCACAACCAGCTCCACACGGGAACTGCTCTGCACGGGTTCAAAATTCCGTCGCCCACGTGCGCGGAGAACGGTTGACTGCTTCCCATACATGATATTCAAACTAAAAAGATAGTCACTATCAAAAGGGTTTAGCGGTGGCTCTGGAGGAATGTTCCGGGTGCGGCTGGACAGTAAAAGGCGGAGGATCCCTCTGCCGGAGTCGGTTCGACAGCTTTCTGGCGCGCGATTTCTCGGACGTGCGGTACTTTCGCACTCACCGCCTTCTCGTGGACACGTACTGCCTTCAGCACCCAGACGAGTTCTGCGCCTCGGCCAAGTCGCTTGCCGCCCACCTGGTCGGACTCTGCTGGATTTAGAGCTGGGTGCCAAGCCAAGCATTGGTCCAGAGAAGCTGCACCGGTGGCTAGATGGTGACCGCCAGTTGGAGAAATCTGTCGTTCCCCGACTACGAG
>DASVRY010000074.1:0-3068 GCA_036388395.1 Chthoniobacteraceae bacterium | reverse complement strand
GCTCCGCGCGGCGACTGGCGCAAAGGTGACAAGTGGCACGAGAGTCACATGGAATCGCGGGGGGTCTTCCCCCGCGGCCGCCCCCGCGCGCCCGTCCGCACGCTCCCAAAGATGACGAACTTTCTGCGTTCTCGCGTCCATCGCGTCAACTTCGTCATCTTCCGCCCGCCGTCCGGCGGAAGGGCGCCGGCCGCGCGGAGGCGGCGCGCGCACGCCCCTGCTCCTGCGCCTCGATGCGCTCCGCCAGCCGGTCGAGCCGCCTCAGCCGCGCCATGGCGCCGGTCAGGTCCTCGCGCTGGGTGAAGCCGATCAGCCGCCCGCGATAGGTGCGCGGCACCAGCACGGTCTCGATGGCCGACTGGCCGAACCCGAGCGGCAGCCCCGCGGCCGCCCCCCGCGCGCCCCTCGCGAACTCCGCCGCCCCGTCCCATGCCGCCGCGAACCCTTCCGCGCCCTCGCGCTGGCGCAGCGCATAAGCGCCCTGCCGCGACCGCCCGAGCGACCGCGCCGCCTCATCCACCCCCGCCCCCCGCGCGAGCGCGAGCACGAAGCGGAACTGCAGCTCCGGCGTCCACCCGTCCCGCCGCGAGCGGACGGGGACGGGGGCGAAGCGGAGGAAGGGGATGTCGTCGGGGGGCGCGGGCGGCGGCGTGGGGGCAGGCCCTTCGGCATTGCTCAGGACAGGCATGGGGAGGTCTCCTTGAGTCGTGGCCAATCAACCAGTTTGTGACACGGGAGACGCAAATAGGAAAATGGTTTGTTTCTGGTTTGTTCAAGGGCGTCTCTGTGCTTCTGACTTGACGCCGAGCGAAGGTTCTGATCCGACGGTCCGGGATCATGCAACTGGGCGGTTCCATTTCTGTTCTGCCGGCGGTATAGGGGAACCAATGGCGAACGAAGCGGACCTAGATGCGAGCGCACCTAAGCGGCGCAGAGCCACAAAGGCAGACGCCGTAACGGCTGATGCGGCGAGGCCTAGAGCGAAGAGTCTGCAGAGTCATGGCAGGAACTCGAAAGTTTATGTTCCCGTAATCCTAAAGCTATTCCGGGATCGTTGGCGTCCTGGCGCCTCGACGATCGTTTTCTCTCTCGATGACGTGCGCACGGCGGTCGAGGCTGTACGGTCCGTTTCCGACAACCCGGACACGATCTCATCGCGCAACCCAGCGGACGTGATCTATCGCATGCGCTCACGCACGAGGCTGCCCGATGAGATTCTCAAAAAGGGGTTCCACGTACTGCGAGCTGTGGGCCGCGGTCGCTACCAGTTTGAGAAGGCTTCCAGCGGAATTATCGAGGTGCCGGTTTGCGAACTCATCCCCGCAATAGATCAGACGCCGATGCCTGTTCGTCGGCTGTTGCCAGAAACGATCGCTGAGATGGATGAGCAGGCGTTGCTCTCCGTCGTTGGGTATTGTCAGCTTCTCGATCACTTCACCGGGATGAAGGTGTATCGACTGCGCTCCCATGTTCGGAAGAGCGTGCCCGGAATTGGGCAAGCGGAGCTCGATGCCATCGATGTCGGCATTGCTGCGAGTGATGACGACACCCCCGTCATATTTCCCGTCGAAGCAAAGGCGGTCGCGGATGAGCTCAACCGCGTGCAGATTTTCAACATGATCCGGTATGCAGCCCATTACTTTCCGGGGTTAAACGTGAGGCCGCTGGCGTTGAAGGTGGACTACCAATCCGCAGTGCACCTTTTGGAGTTCAACGTTGCAAGCCGGCCGGGCGAACTTCGTATCGTTCGAAATGCCAGCTACCTCATCAACACGTCGGAGGCTCAGATTGCCATGATCCGCGCAACGAACGTGCCGAAACAATGACAAAGCGCTTTCCTAGCGGCATTGAGCTGTTCTCCGGTTGCGGCGGGCTGTCCACAGGTTTCCTTGACGCGGGACTGCGGATCGCTGCGGGCTTTGAGCTGGACGCGCGCGCGGTCGACGCTTACAACTACAATCATCAACACCGTGGAAGCAGCGGGTTCATAGCAGATTTGAACAAAGCCAGCGGCGCCGAATTACTCGAACGCGCTGCACTCGGCCGGGCTGACTTTGTAGTCGGCGGCCCTCCCTGTCAGCCATTCTCAATCGCCGGAAAGCGGCACGGCAAACGTGATATTCGAGCGGATCTGATCGGTCACTTCATTAGGATTGTCAGCGAATTGCAGCCCGCTGCTTTTATGCTCGAGAATGTACCGAACCTCGCCTCCATCGATGACGGCGAGTTCCTTGATGAAACAAAGGCCGAGCTGAGGGCGCTCGGCTATACCGTCGAGCACACTGTCGTGTCGGCGGCTGACTTTGGCGTCCCCCAGAACCGCAAGCGGCTTGTCGTGCTCGGCGTAAAAGGAAAATCCGCAGTTAGGTTCCCCTGTGCAACCCACGGCGTGGGCAAGCAGCCGGTTGTGTCGGCAGCGAGTGCAATCGACGATTTGCCTAACGCCGGTGAGTTCGGCGAAACAGGCGTCTACAATCACGAGCCGACGATGCACTCAGCAGACATGGTAGCCCGCCTAAGCACGCTGTCGCCAGGGAAGCGAGAGCGAGGATCCTTCCATGACCGGCTGCACCCAGACCGACCCTCGTTCACGCTGCGCGCAGGGTCGGGTAATTTCAGCCCGCTTCGTCCTATCCACTATCGGCATCACCGCGTCATCACCGTGCGTGAAAGCGCGCGGCTACAAGGTTTTTCGGACGATTTCCTGTGGCCGGATCGAATTCCTCGGTTGCAGCAGTACCGTCAGGTCGGAAACGCCGTTCCGCCGCCGTTGGCTCGCGCTTTTGCAGAATGCCTCGCGCGCCAAATGGGTTGGCAGCTCAATCCTGAAGCCTTCGCTGGCGATCCGACGAGCCGTCCTCCGGCGAACGCCCTTAGTGATGCTGAAAGGAGAGCAAGCCGTGTCCTGAAGATACGTGGAGCATCATTAGGCAAAGCGGCCCTTTCCGCGAATGGCGGGGGGTGAATCACGCGGCTTCGGTTTCGTCCGCAACACACGCAGCCAACCGGTCTTGAAGGTTGTCTACCTTGCCCCGAGCCTTGTCTTTCTCGTAGCTACGGATCAGCTC
>DASVRY010000073.1:0-9518 GCA_036388395.1 Chthoniobacteraceae bacterium | reverse complement strand
CTCGAGCTCGAAGTGGAAGCGAACAAAGGCGAGCTTGGGCGAGCCGAGGAGTTGCTGGAGCAGATCGAAAAGGAATTTAGCTATGTGCGCCTCGCCCTCGAGCGTGAGCGTCCCGTCCCTGCCGCATGAAGATCCTCATCGCTGAAGACGATCCAGTCTCGCTCAAGGTGCTGCAGGTCACGCTGGAGCACTATGGACACGAGGTAATCGGCGCAGCCGACGGTTCCGACGCCTGGGATAAATACGATGCCGATCCCGTCCGCGCGGTGATCAGCGACTGGATGATGCCGAATGTCGATGGGCTGGAACTCTGCCGTCGCATCCGTGAGCGGCCGAATACCGACTATACGTATTTCATCCTGCTCACGGCGATCAACACGGGTCGCGATAATCTCCGCAAAGCGATGGATGCAGGCGTGGATGATTTCCTCTCCAAACCAGTCGATCGCGAAGCCATCATGATGCGCGTGCGCGTGGCCGAGCGGATCCTTGAATTCACGACCCAGATTCGGAACCTAAAAATGCTCATCCCCATTTGCATGTATTGCAAGCGGGTGCGCGACGACTCCGACTACTGGCAGCAAGTGGAGAGCTACATCCACCATCATACCGGCACCAATTTTAGCCACGGGATCTGCCCCGATTGCTTCACGAAAGAGATGGGCTCCTTCAACAAGCGCACGGGACTCACGATCACGCCTCGCGGCGCTGCCTAGGCAGCCTGCTTACTCAGGCGAGTCAGGCCTGTCTAAACTTCGTCGGCGTCCAGTCCGTGTACTTGGGATGATCGTTGCCGATCGGGATCTCCACTGGTTGCCCGCTATCTGAGGAGTGGTAGATCGCGGTGATGAGCTCCAACGATTGCCGGGCATCGACGAGCGTCGCCGGGAGTTCAGCACCTTCTTCGAGCGCGCGGTGGAACCGCGAAAACTGTCCCGCATAATGCTCCAGGTCCGGCTGAAATCCTGCCAGAGCTGCGTCAATTTCGGTCTGCAACTCCGGCGAATCTGCGCTGAACTTCCATGGATCGCCGGAGCTGTCGTAAGGCCGGGTATTGCTCTCCGCGGTGAAGTTCTTGAAGACAAAGCGGTGCCGGGAGATCTCGTCTGCGCAACCTAACGTCGTCGTCGAAGCCGCGAGTGAACCATCGGCCATCTCAAACGTGATTGCCGCGCAATCTTCCACCTCCACCGGATTCACACGCGTGACGCAACGTGCAAAGACGCGCTGCACCGGCCCAAGGATATACGTCAGCATATCGTGCGCGTGGATCGAATGAGTGAGACAACACCCACCAAGCTCAGTCTTCCATTTACCGCGCCAGGCGACTGCATAGTAGTCGCTGCGCCGCCGCCATGAGGTCTCGATGTTGGTTGTATAAGCCTCCCCGGCGAGCCCGCGATCGACGAGATACTTCAGCTTCTGCAAGCCGTGGCCGTAGCGGTACTGAAAGATCGGCAAGATGCGGCGTCCACTGACCTTTTCCGCCTCGATGAGGCGATCCACGTCCCGCAGGGAAGAGACCAGCGGCTTCTCGCAGATCACATGTTTTCCGGCGGCGAGAACCTGCTCGATCTGCTGGAGGTGCAAGTGTGGCGGCGTTGCCAGATCGATCACATCGATCTCTGGATCGGAGCAAAGCGCGTCGAGGGAATTGAAACCCTTCGGCACCTCGAACTCGCGGGCTACTTCATTGCAGCGCTCGGCGTTGAGCTCGCAAATCGCATTCAGCTCGAACTGCTCTGGCAAGGTGCGGAAAGCTTTCATGTGGCTCTTTCCGATGCCGCATCCGACGACGGCCGCTTTCAGTTTTTGGGGCATAAAGGGAGGCGTAGCCTAGCCGGTAACCCTGCCGGCGAGAAATGAAAGGATGGTTTTCCCGTCAAGGCACCGGGGCGCCAGCTTGGGCAGGATGGCTGTCGCGGAAGAGCTTCCAGCATTCGAGGAAGCCGGTGGCGAAATCCTGGGGGCGCGCTTCCGTCCAGCGCGCGATCTGCTCGAGATGAAAGAACGACCCCGACTCGATCTCCGCAGGGTGCAGCGAAAAAGGTCCGGCGTGTTCCGCCCGATAAAGCTGAACGAACTCCCAGCCCGTCTCCGGCCGCGCGGTGATGCGGCCGACGAGTTCGCATGGCGCGCTGACACCGAGCTCTTCCAGCAGTTCTCGCGGGGCGGTTTCGTCATAGTCCTGGCCCGTATTCACGTGCCCCGCGGCGCTCGAGTCCCAGCGGAGCGGATGCACGTCCTTCCATTGCGAGCGTTTCTGCAGGAAGAGTTCGCCCGCCGCATTGAAGACGAAGATGTGCACGGCCCGGTGGCGGAGCTTTTGCCGATGCACCTCGTGCCGCGAGAGCTGGCCTGTCACCTCATCGGACTCGTTCACCACGTCGAACATTTCGCCATGCACATCCTGTGCGGCGGAAGCGGAGTCGCTCGTCGAGTCCACGCCGCTGACGAAGTTCGTCAGGGCGATCCATTGCTCGAGACTGAGCTCCTCCGCGCGGGTCGTCTCCTCCACACCGAGGTGTGTGCACAGCGCTGGCCAATCGACCCCGTAGCTGGCGAGGTTCTTCCGGAGCTGCTTGCGGCGTTGCGCGAAGCCCTGCTTCACGAGGGAGCGGAAACGTTCCCCGTCACACTCGGGGAGCTCTGCGCGTGAACGCGGCGTAAGCAGCACCACTGCGGAGTCGATGCTGGGCGCGGGCATGAAGACGCTGCCCGGTAACGTGCGCAGATATTTCACCTGCCACCGCCGGCCGATGAGCAGGGTAAGCGCACCGTAAGCTTTCGTTCGCGGGCCGGCAGAGAGACGTTCCGCGAGTTCTTTTTGAAGAGTGAAAACAAGCGAGCGCACCGGGCTCGGATCGGCAGTAAACTGAAAAAGGATTTGGCTGGAAACGTAGTAGGGCAGGTTCCCGAGAACCTTCACTGGACCGCGGGTGAAGAGTTCGCGTACATCGAATTCGGAGGCGTCGCCATGGACCACATCGAGGTCCAGGAAGCGGCCGCGGAGGAAGTCCGCAAGCTTCCCATCTTTCTCGATCACGAGACCGTTGGTTGAACGCTGCAGTGCGTATTCGGTGAGCGCGCCGAGTCCGGGCCCGAGCTCGACCCACGCTTCGCCCGGTTTGATCGCGAGCTGGGCGACGATCCAGTCGGCGAGGTTCTGATCGTGGAGAAAGTTTTGCCCGAGGCTGCGCGTCGGCTCGCGGCCGATCTCCTTCAGGGTCTGTTGAATGGTCGAGAGCTTCATGTGGCGGACCGATGCACGCTAGCGGGCGAAGATGCCGGCTGCCATCACCGATCGCTGGGCACTTCCTTTGCGCGGGTGACCGGCCGATTACGGCTCGCTCTGTGCATTCCAATGCCGCGACTGTTTTGGTCCGTGTTCTCGCATCGAACTGTCGCCACCTCGAGCAACCAACGAGAGCTCACAGCCGGGTGGCCTGGCCTAGAGGAACGACGGTTCGGAGTCCCGCTCTCCCGTTGAATGGAGGATCTCGTGGATCTTCCGCAGGATCTGCGCAGGACGCGCGGGCTTGAGGAGAAAGTCTCGTACGCCAGCCTGCACGAGCTGCAGCTTAACCGTCGGTTCAAGGAAGCCGCTGCAGAGGAGGAGCCTCGGGGTGATGCCGCTCTCCTTCATGCGGATATACATCTCCAGTCCACCGAGCTTTGGCATCCCCATATCGGAGAGCACCAGATCGATACAGTGCTTCTCGCGCTGAAAAATCGTCAGCCCCTCGATCCCGTCGCGGGCCAGGAGCACACGGTAACCATTGCCGATCAGCATGCCTTCGAGCAGGTCGCGGAGCATCCGCTCGTCCTCGACGACGAGGATCAGCTCGTTGTTACCACGCGGGCTGATTGCGAATCCGCTCATTACAGACGCTACGGCTGCTTTCTCTTCCGCAGGAAAATAGAGCGAAAACGTCGTCCCCTGCCCCAGCTCGCTATCGAGCTGGATGAATCCGCGATGGCTCTGCACGGCCCCGTAGACGACTGCCAAGCCAAGGCCGGTGCCTTTGCCAACTTCCTTTGTGGTAAAAAACGGCTCGAAAAGCCTTTGGCGAGTCTCCGTGCTCATGCCAGTGCCGCTGTCGTGCACTTCCAGATGGACGTAATCGCCATCCCCCGCTGCGGGGAAGCGCGATTGCAAAGTCGCGCCGTTCACCATGGCCGTAGAGATCTGCAAGGTCCCGCCGTCAGGCATCGCGTCGCGTGCATTGACACAAAGATTCAGCAGCACCTGATGGATCTGGCTGCCGTCCGCCACGATCGGCTTTAGCTGCGGATCCAGTTCCTTGGAAAAGGTGATGGTCTTGGGAAACGTCTGCTTGAGCATCTTTAAGACGTCCTCCACGAGATCGTTCACAATCATCGGTGCAAACACCGTTGGGTTCTTCCGTGCGAAGGTGAGCAATTGCCGCACAAGGCTCGCACCCCGTTCCCCTGCTTGGATCATCGTGGCGCTGATCTCCTCGATTTCCGTCGAACGCGGCTCAACGGTCTCCAGCAGCGACGCGTATCCGAGCACGATACTCAGGATATTATTGAAGTCGTGAGCGATGCCGCCCGCGAGTGTGCCGAGGCTTTCCAGCTTCTGCGCCTGGACGAGCTGCTCCTGCAGCCGCCGTCGCTCGGTGAGATCGGTGTTGATCTCGAGAATCGACGTCGCCGTGCCCTGCGAGTCGCGGCGGAGCGTCCACCGACTTTCCACAAGCACCCGCGATCCGTCCTTCTTCTGGTGCTCCAGCTCACCTTCCCAATGCTCCGTCTGGAGAAGCTGGGCCTGCAAATCCTCCTGCGGTTTGAAGAAATTCGTCTGCAGCAGCTCGTGCAGCACCTGCCCGTTCGCCTCGCTCTTGGTCCAGCCGTAGAGCCGTTCCGCCCCGCTGTTCCAGTAGGTGATCCGCCCCTTCAAGTCGCGGATCATGATCATATCGTTCGCCCGATCGAGCAGCTCGGCCTGCTCCTTCAGCCCCTGTGCCGCGCGATCCAGCTCCTTGCGCTGCTGCAGCTCGGTGATGGCGCGTTCGACCGCCGGCAGCAGCCGTGAGAGCCGATGCTTGAGTACGTAATCGGTGGCGCCATTTCGCAGGGTCGTGATCGCCAGCTCCTCGTCGAGAGTGCCGGAGATGAAGATAAAGGGCGTCGCCGGCTGGAGCTCCCGCGCCAGGGCTAGTGCGGAGAGGCCGTCGAAGGTCGGCGTGGTGCGATCCGCGAAAATGAGATCGAACGACAACTCCCGCAGCACCGTGACGAAATCGTCCCGCGTGTCCACACGGACAATCTCGCAATCGAGGCCGCCTTCCTCGAGCCAGGAGGCAATCAACTCCGCATCGGTCGCGTTGTCTTCGAGATGGAGAATGTTGAGCTTTCTTTCCATTCAGCGTCCGGTTGAGCCGGTCTCAAAGAGCAGGTTTTAAGCCGCGCCTCCCTCCGGGCAGGGTTCATTAAGCACAGCCCAAAAGGCCCCGATCTTCCGTACCGCTTCCATGAATTGATGGAAATCCACAGGCTTCACCACATAAGCATTCACCCCCAGATTGTAGCTTCGGACGAGGTCGCTTTCCTCCCTCGAGGAAGTAAGCATGATTACGGGGATCGCCCGGAACTGCGGGTTGCTCTTGATCTCCTCCAGCACCTGGAGCCCGTCGACCTTCGGGAGCTTTAAATCCAGGAGCACCAGTGCAGGGTGGCCCGGGAGGCGATTGGCAAACGGCCCCTCGCATCGGAGGTATTGGAGCGCCTCGACGCCGTCGCGCGCGACATCCACGCGATTGGTGACGTGGTGTTCGGTTAGTGCCTCGAGGGTGAGCTCGACGTCGTTCGGGTTATCTTCAACGAGCAGGATGTGCTTGAGGTCAGTCATGGAGTCGGCGGAGTTGGCGGGTGGATGGGCAGGGTAAAAAAGAATGTGGCGCCTTTATCCAATGCGCTCTCGGCCCAGATGCGCCCTCCGTGCCGGTGCAGGATGCGCTGTACGTTGGCGAGTCCGATCCCCGTTCCCTCGAAATCCTCCGCGCGATGCAGGCGTTGAAAGACACCGAAAAGCTTGCCCGCATATTCCATGTCGAAGCCCACGCCATTATCACAAATACAGAACTGGACGTCGCCGCTCGGGAGCGTCTTGGAGGTGAAGTGGATCTCCGCCTCCGCTCTCGGGCGCGTGTACTTCAGAGCGTTTGAAATAAGGTTCACCAACACAAGGCGCAGCATCGCGGTGTCGCCGCGGACTCGCGGCAGAGGCCCGATCTCCCATCGGATCTCGCGCCCCTCCGCCTCGCGTGCGAGTTCCCCCCGCGCCTCGGCAAAAAGTTGCGCCATATCCACAATGCTCACCGCCATCTCGTGCCGCCCCATTCGCGAGAAGGAAAGGAGGTCATCGATCAAACGCCCCATCTGCTGAGCCGATTCCGCGATGGTCGCGAGATAACGCTGACTCTTCTCATCGATCTGCTCAGCCGTTCTTTTCCGGAGCAAACCGACAAAGCCATCGATGTGCCGCAAGGGACCGCGTAGGTCGTGTGACACGGAGTAGGAGAAGGCTTCGAGCTCGCGATTCACCAACTGCAGTCGCTCGGTATCCAGCTCATGCTCATGGAGAAGCCGGTTTCGTTCCCGGAGCCGCCGGGTGAGGATAAGGCCAGACCCGCCAACTAGTGTGAGTGCCACGATGCTCGCAGCAACGGTAAGCCAGCCAGAGCGTCTGATTGTTGCCTCGAACCGCTCCTCCCTGACGCGCAGTAGGTCGTGCTCAGTGGCAACCATCCTGTCGAGAACCGTGCGGGTGCGATCCATCAATGATTTACCCTCTCCGGATGCAACCTTCGCAACCGCTCCTTCAGGACCGGCTTCCCGGCGAAGCCGCACCGTCGTCCCAATGTGGGCCAGCCATTTCTTCACCAACTCACGCGCTTCGGAGAGGCTCTTCTGTTGCGCCGGATTGTCGGTCGTGAGCTGTTGCACGCTCCTGCTCGCGTCCTCGAGGGTCGCGAGCCCGCGCTCGAATGGGTCGAGGAAATCCGCGCGACCAGTAATCACGAAGCCGCGGGAGCTGCTCTCCACATCCTGAAGGCCGCTCCGCAGGCGATGCGCTGCATCCAGCACTTCGTACGAGTGAACCCGCGACTGCGTGGCCTCCCGCAACTGGCGCAGGCTCAAGTAGGGGAGCAGTGAGATGACCACGACGAGCCCGAAGGCCATCCATAGGCCCAACATGACCTTCGCACCTAATCTAGAGGGGGAACTTTTCACCAGCTTCTCTAAGCGTTTCCAGCTTGTGCGCGTTCAGCTCAACAGGCGAGGAAAAGGTGCGCGTCAGGTGGGCGTTTGCTAACTCACAGCGGCGCGCCCTCCTTCCAAACCGCTTCGTCTGAGGCGAGCTGCAAACGTCGCTGCGCCTCCACATCAAACCCGTTAAAATTGCCTGCCAAGCTCGGACCGGCCAAGATCTGCAACATCACCCTGTGATCTCCTGGAAATCTTATTTATTCGTGATGCTCGGCGGCGCGATCGGGAGCGCCCTGCGCCTGTGGATGGGGTCACACGTTACAGCGCTTGCAGGCGCAGCGTTCCCCATCGGCACGCTCGTCGTGAATGTTCTCGGCTGCCTGGCGATTGGAGCCTACGCAGCGTGGGCCGAGGTGCCTGGAGCAGCCGCGGGAACGCCGCTCGTCCAGCAGTTCGTCGTCGTAGGGCTGCTCGGAGGATTCACCACCTTCTCCTCGTTCAGCCTCCAGACGTGGGAACTCCTTCGCGCAGGCGAAGCGACCCGCGCTGGCGTCAACGTGCTCCTTTCAGTTGCCCTTTGTCTCGGGGCGACCTGGCTCGGCTACACGTTCGTGCGAGCGTGCATCAGCCGCTGAGGCGATGGCTGCTTGGTCAGCTTAGAAGCCGACACCTTTTGTCAACGTCTTCACCCGGCAGAGTGTATCCTGAGCCGTGATGTAGAGTGTTGAACCGTCGTCTCCCCAGCCGCAGTTCGCCGTTGCCTTGCCTGTCTCGATCGTGCCGAGGTGTTTGCCTTCTGGCGAAATGATGAGCACGCCGCCAGGGCCGGTGGCGAAAATGTTTCCGGCTTGATCCACCTTCAGCCCGTCACAAGAGCCGTGGCGGCCGGAGCCTTTGAGCGGCTCTGCATCGAAGAACACCCCGCCATTCGCGACGCTTCCATCCTGCTGCACATCGAAGGCCATGATCCGCGGCTTCGCACCGTCGGAGACCGCAACGTAGAGGCGCTTTTCATCCGGGCTGAGAGCGATGCCATTTGGCCAATCGACATCCTTGGTCACGACCGAAACCACTCCCGCTTTTGTGAGGCGAAACACCCCATTGTACGGCAGTTCCTTCAGCGGCGACTTGTCCGTGCCCGTGAGGCCGTACGGAGGGTCCGTGAAGTAGAGGTCGCCGTTTTTTGCGACCACCAGATCGTTGGGGCTGTTGAAGCGCTTGTCGCCGACGCGGTCCGCGAGCGAGGTCTGCCGGCCATCCGCCTCCAGACGTGCGACTCGGCGAGCGCCATGCTGGCAAATGAGCAAATTGCTGGCCGCGTCCACTGCCAGCCCATTGGAGCCAGGCTCGCGAAATTCGGGCGTCGACTCGATGCCTCCGCTTGGCGTGAGAAACACTTCGGCGGTCTTCTGTCCCTCTTTCCAGCGATGGATCTTGTTCTGCGGAACGTCGGAGAAAAGCACCTCGCCATTCTTCCAAACCGGGCCTTCCGCCCACTTGAACCCTTCAGCCAGCTTCTCGATCACCGCGTCCTTTGCGATCAGTTTATCCAATCCTGGATCTGCGCGCGTGATCTTGCCCATCGTTGGGTAAGCCGCTTCATCCGCAGCAATTGCGAGCACCGGAAAGAGGAGGAACGGGAGCAGACGTTTCATCTAGTCACGCTAGTCGCCCGGCCCTCCAACGACCAGCCTTTGCTTACAAAACGCACGCAGCCGCGACCAACCTAGATGAGCAGATCTTTCACGATCTTCCCTTCGTTCGTCGGACCGATCAGACGCTGATTCAGCCCCTGATACTTGTAGTGAAGTTTGTAGGGATCGAAACCCATCAGGTGGAGCACCGTGGCCTGGAAGTCGCGAACAGTCACTTTGTCCTGGACGACATTATAGCCGAGCTCATCCGTCTCGCCGTAAACGATGCCGGGCTTCGTTCCGCCGCCCGCCATCCAAATCGTGAACGCCTGGGGATGATGATCGCGACCGAGAAAGCTCGAGCCGCCGCGCGCTTCATTCATCGGCGTGCGGCCAAACTCTCCACCCCAAATGACCAGCGTTTCATCGAGCAGACCGCGTTGCTTGAGATCCTGCACCAAGGCCGCGCTCGCCCGATCAACCTCTTTGCACTTCATCGGGAAGCTGTTCATCAGATCGTCGTTAGCTCCCGTGCCGTGCATATCCCATCCCCAATCGAAGAGCTGCACGAACCGGACGCCCTTCTCGACGAGGCGCCGGGCGAGCAGGCAGTTGTTCGCAAAGGACGCCTGACCTGGCTTCGCTCCA
>DASVRY010000072.1:0-7761 GCA_036388395.1 Chthoniobacteraceae bacterium | reverse complement strand
CCAGCGAGTGAACCTCCTCCACCAGCGCCCGATCCGATGCCTTCAGCGGAATATCCGCCTGCTCGCCAGCGGCGATCGCGAGTGCGGCTTCGAGCGGCATTCGTGCCCGTCGCTTCACGCCGCGGCCGTCGCACTTGTGCTTTACTTCGAGGAAACACGTGGGCGGCAACTTGCCGTCGAGGCTCCCGTAAGCCCGCACGCGCAGCTTTCGCCGACTCTTTTGCCCTTGGACCTTCTCCCAGTAGCAGTCGCGTTCGGCGTTGTCGTAGTAGAGGCTCACGATCGGATAGAACGCGCCGTCCCCCGCATTCTCATCCGCCCGAAGATGGGGAAGCAGGTGAGGCATCAACGCCGCGCGCTGTTCGCGGTTGATGACAAACTTCATTTCGAAACGATCAAGACGGTAACTCACAAAGGGGGGTGCGCAAAAAAAAAGGAAAGAGGGTGTGTTTAGATAAGGAGACGATCAGAAAAAGCAATCCTTGCTTGTCACCTGATTGTAACAAGACCTGCGTCGTAGCGTTTCAAGCTTTTGGAAAAGCTCTCCCGAGAATGAACCCGCGGCCGGTCCAAAACTTTGAAGGGTTTGTTTGTCGGTCGCGGGATTTCACTCGCCGCCGAAGAAGCGTCGGAACGAACGAAAGATCCCGGGAGGTCCGGAACGGCGGGTCCGCTCCTGCGGAGGTGCGTCGACGAGCACTCCGCCGCGATGAGAATCGCAGGAATCGCGCGGAGTAAGGCTCGCCGGGAGCTCAGCTGCGTAAGCAGTGCCCGCCCGGTCGCAACCGCTCGTCGCCAGGCGACTGCTCACATTGCAGACGGTCGTCCGGCGGAGCGGCTCGGGCGGCTTGAAATTGCCTGCCGGGTATCGCTGGGGTGACGCGGCTTTCATCGCGTCGACCCAGATCGGCAGCGCGAGAGCTGAGCCGTATCCCTTTGGCATGATTGTCGCCGGCTTATCCAAGCCAACCCAAACACCGCAAGTCAGGCCGCTCGTGTAGCCGACGAACCACGCATCATGATAATCGTTCGTCGTTCCAGTTTTACCAGCGGCCGGTTTGCTGAAGCCCAGCGACTTCGCGGTCGAGGCGGTGCCGCGTTCGAAGACCTTCATTAAAGCCGAACTCGTGACCCAACTTACGGCAGGCGACATCGCGGGCCGGCTGATGTGCGCCGCACGATAGATCGGCTCACCTGCAGAGTCGTCGATGCGCTCGATGATGTAACTCTGCCGACGCATGCCGTTGTTCGGAAAGACCGTGTAGGCAGCGGTGATCTGCGCGAGCGTCGCCTCAAACGCGCCGAGATACACCGACGGCTGCTGCGGCATGCCTGCGATTCCCGCGTCTCCGGCGACCTTTGCGATCGATTCAATCCCCGCGCGCTCGCCGACCCGCACGCTCATCGTGTTCCGCGACTGGATGAGCCCTTCCTCGGCACGAAGCAGGCCCTTGTAAGTGCCGTCGGAGTTCTCCGGGCTCCAGTTTGCCGCCTGCCGAACCTCGCCGCGCTCGATGCGGGCATCGTCGATTGCCGCACCTGGCAGCAGCCCCCGCTCAAAAGCCGCTGCATAGACGAACGGTTTGAAAGTGGAGCCAATCTGCCGCTGCGACATGAGCGCGCGGTTCAGTTTGCTCTCGGCATAATCCCGTCCGCCGACGAGAGCACGGATACCGCCCGTGCGATTATCGACCGCCACGAGTGAGCCCTGCAGGTAAGGCGTTTGAAGTTCCTGAGCCTGCGCTTCATCCGAGAAATCCGCCTTCTTCGGGTGTGGGAAGCCAGGCTTTGCTTCGATCTTCCGCAATTGCGCATCCACCGCCGTTTGCGCGGCACGTTGCAGCGTTGGATCGATCGTCGTGTAAATCTTCAACCCGCCATCATCGCGCTGATCTTCACTCAAGAGCTGGTCGAGATCCCGGCGCACCGCGTCCATTGCGTAATTCTCCTGCGCCGCGATCGGGCGCCGCTTCGCGAGGGTGATCGGCGTCTCCTTGGCAGCGTCCGCCTGGACGCGCGTGAGCTTGTCGCTTTTCACCATCCGCTCCAGCACTTGGTTTCGCTGATGCAGCGCACCTTTCATATTTGTGAAGGGCGAGAAGGAGGTCGGCGCGCGGATGATCCCTGCGACCATTGCCGCCTCTCCGACGGTGAGATCCGCCGCGTGTTTATTGAAGTAAGCGAGGCTCGCCGTCTCCACCCCGTAAACGCCCGCGCCGAAGTAAATCCGGTTCACGTAATGCTCCAGAATCTCCTCCTTCGTGTAGTGCTGCTCGATTCGCGCCGAGACAAACGCCTCGAGCAGCTTCCGGTGGATCGTCTTCCCGCCGAGGGGAAAGCTATTCCGCGCGAGCTGCTGGGTGAGCGTGCTCGCGCCTTGCTGGGTCGCACCCGAGGTGAAATTCCGCACGATCGCGCGAACGATGCCGATCGGGTCCACGCCATGGTGACTGAAAAAGCGCGCGTCCTCCCGAATGAGCAGCGCTTCCTGAAAATTGCGAGAGACCTGCGCCAGCGGGACGACGATACGATTTTCCCCCTGCAAGCGACTGTAGACCTTCCCATCCATGTCGTAGACCGTGGAGCGCTCCCGCATCTGCTTCACTCCTTCCATGTCGAAGGTCGACGCCCAAAAGCCGTAGACGAGGCAGAGCACTGCCACGACGAGAAAGCAACCAATTGCCCCGAACAGGAGCCACCGCTTCAGCCGCGGGAACCGGGCTGTGTTTTGTTTGGGGCGGGACTTTTTGGGCACGGCAGGACTCTTCCGAACGTTGGGCAATGACGAAAGCTCGAACTTTGAGGCGAAGCCTCGCGAGAGGGGCATCACCTTCAACCACACCCAGCTTCAGCAGATTAGGCTCACCCTACTTCGAAGACAGCTCCACCACGCCACTCCACCCCGTAGGCACCGAATCTTTCAAACCCGCGATCGTCTTCAGGTAAAAGGCCGAAGGCCCATCGCTGCCGCCGCGCTCCCCTTCTACGCGTGCAAACAGCTTCTCGGCATCGGCGAGTTCACCCGCACAAAACGCGGCCAGCGCCTGGGCGAAGGAACCCATCCAGGGCGCGTCGTCCTTACTCACATCCGTTCCAAGCAACTCATGGACGATCACGGGCTCGCTCTTTCCGAGGACGCGAAACTCTCCCAGGCGCCGCGTGACAAAGCCCTCGCCCATCTGCTGCCGCGTCGCATCTGAAATGAGCACACTCGTCCCGAGGTACTTGTTCAAACCCTCGAGTCGCGCGGCGAAATTCACCGCATCGCCGATCACCGTATAGTCGAAGCGTTGCGCGGAACCCAGATTACCCGCGAGCATTGGGCCGCTGTGCAGACCGATGCGGGTGCGGAGCGGCCGGCCATCAACTTCGATGTGAGACGCCTCGTGCAGCCGGCAGGCAGCCAATGCAGCGGTCCGTGCATGCTTTGCATTCGGCTCCGGGGCACCCCATACCGCGAGCACCGCGTCACCGATATATTTAATGATCGTGCCGTCATTCTCGAGCACATGTCCCGTCGTCTGCGTGAAGTATCGGGTCAAAATATCCGAAAGCTTCTCAGGGTCATTGAGCTTCTCAGAGAGCGTCGTGAAGCCCTCCAGATCCGTGAACATCACGCTCGCCTCGACGACCTTGCCGCCCGGCTTCAGATCGAATTCGGAGTTGGAAATCCGGTCTGCCATCCTCGGCGAAAGATAGTGCGCAAATGCGCGCCGCAGCTCTTTGCGCCCTCGCTCCTCCACGAAATAGCGGCCACCGATCGCCCACGCGAGCGCGAGAGGGATCTGCACCACGGCCACGATGCCCCAGGCACACCAAAGCCGCTCATTCTGCATCAACCAGTACGCGCCCACCCCGCACGCTGCGGCTGCGCTCATCGCCAGCAGCGTCGCAAGCAAAGGGCGGAAGAGCGGCAACCCGCCGCCCATCAGGAGGCCGCATAAAACCACCACGCCTATCTCATGCTTGGCCGGCATTCGTCGGAGCCAATCGCCACGCAGGAGATTCAAAGCGGTGGTGAGATGCACCTCTGGGCCGGTCGCAAATGGCGTGTAGCGGCCGAAGCCGGTAAAGGGGCTGGCAAACTCGTCTTTCCCCAGAGCCAGCGTCCCGAGGGTGGAACGGCCTCCGACGCACACAATCCGGTCACGAAAATATCCCGCCGGCACACCATCCGCCGCGAGCGCGCGATCATAGGTAATATTCGCAAAGCTTCCCGCCGGCCCGTACCAGTTCAGCCAGCGCCGCTCCGTACGCGCCTCAACGGTGTTTTCAAATACGGGATTGAGGAAAGCCGCCATGCGCCATGTGGCGGATGGCACACTCTCCATGCCGGAATAAATCCGGCGCACGCCGTAATCCGGGTCTACTGGACGAAAGGCCAGCAACCCCCACCCTGCTGCGGCGCGTCTCAAGCCCGCTTGCGGTGGAATCGCGCGCTCCTGAAAAGCCCCATCCCCGTCCTCCAACTCGAGCGCTGCTCCAAGGAAGACGCGGCCGTTCTCACGCATCGCGGCAGCGAACTCCTCGTGCGCACCAGCGTCCGGCCAGGGAGTAGAGAAGACGATATCGAAAAGCACCGCGCGCGCACCGTCCGCGGTGAGTCGCCGCACCAGTTGCGCGTGCAAGCGGGGATCCCACGGGCCATAGGTCTGCCCGAGAGCACGCGCGGATTTTTCATCGAGGAAGACCAGACACGCTTCCGGCACATCGGCAGCCCCGCGGAAGTTGAAGGGCAGATCGTAGCTCAACCGCGCGAGGCTTTGTGCCAAAGAGCTGAAGGCCCAACCAAAGCGCGGGCGCGCCCGCTCGCGATGCTCTCCGGTCGCAAGCGAGTCTTCTACGAGAGCCCAGCCCAGCCCGGCGATAGAGAATCCGCCAACAAGCGAGAGCAGCGAACGGGTGAGCTTCCGTTTCCAGCGCCCGGTTCCGGCGGGCTTCACCTTCTTGGACTCAGCTTCGGGCATTCACTTGAGCTAAAAGCTAAATTTTGCCCGAAAGACGAAGGTCCGATCCCGCGGTAGTTCCGTGTATAGATTCAGCGGATTTAGGCGGTAATCTTCACCACTTAGATTCAGCACGCCGCAGCTCAGCTCGCATTGGTTGCGAAAGAAGCGATAGCCCCCGAAGACATTGAAGTGCCAGAAGCTATCACCCGGCGCAGCATCGTTGCGCGGCGCGCGCGGCTCGGGAGCGTAGCCGCTGTTTTCCTGATTAAACCAGTTTGCCTCCGCACGTGCGAAGAAGCCGCTCGGGTGATTGAAGAGCCCGAACAGGGCAATTTCGTGCAGCACCGCTTCGTCCGTGTCATCTGCCCGCGTGGAGATTTGCCGCGCTACTCCGGGCAGGGTCTGGCGAAGCTCGGCCTTGCTGAAGCGATACCTCGCGCCCAACGACCAATAGTCGCCGATCAACTGATTCGCAGTTGCGAGCAGCACATCCTCCCGATACTCCAGGCGTTGCTCCAGCGAGGACGGCAGGACTACTGCTGCACGGTCAGTGAACAGGAGATCGAAAGCGCCGAGGGTGCGATCGACCCGCTGCTCCAGCCGGCTGATCTCAATGCCCAGATATGTGAGGCTCGGCAGCTTCTGCTCGACGCTGATCCCATAGCTGCGATACCGGGGAGCCGCCACGGACCCGGCCACGGACTCGGAAATCACGGTACGATAGGCCTGATTGAACCCCGCGATCTGCGTCGGCTCCAGGCGAATGCTTTCATCGAAGCTCGCCCCGCCAAGCGCCTCTGAATAGGCGGCTCGCACCGTCATGCCCGACCATGGTGTGAGCACCAGCCCGACCTTTGGCGAAAGCTTGTCGAAGCTCGCGTCTCGATCGTTGATCGGCGCGCTGCGGAAGTTATCTGGATACTGGATTTCGTCGTAGGATGCGCCAGCGACCAAGGTTAGCCAACGTGCGGCCCGCCAGAAATCGTAGGCGTAAAAGCTGAAGCGCTGCAGGCCCACCTTGAACTGTTGATCCGCCGGGGGATCGTCAAACAGTGAAGAGAAGGCTTTGGCGAGTTCGCTCTCGAGACGCACCCGAGTGTCGAACTCACCCTGCTGATACCGCGCGCCGGCGACGAACGTATGCCCGCCTGCCTGCACGATCTGATTCAGCTCCGCGCTGTAAGCCTCGAACTCAGCCCGTGAACCCAGATCGAAGTCGAAGCTCTCGAGACGTTGCACTGTGCCTCTCCCAACGAACGGCTGGAGCGAGCGCTGTAACTCCGCAAAGGTTGTTGATCCCGTCTGACGCGACGCGTCTGGCGGAGCGACCTTCGAAATATCTCGACTCACAATCGTCTGACGAAAGTCGCGCCCCGACACCTCCTGTTCATTGGCCAGCCGCCCGAGCAGCAGGAGTGTGTGCACTCCTGGGTTCCACTCGCGATGGTAGCCAAGCAGCAACAAGCCCGGTTCCTGCACCTCCCGAAACCGCAGGGTCCGCTGCAGTCCGCTTTGGGCAACGCCGCGCGCATCGTAGCGTTGGAGCACATCCCCGTTCTCCAGATTCTGGTACTTCGCCTGCAGGAAGATCGTGTCCTGCGGACCGAGCTGCAGCTTGAACGTGCCGTAACTCTCGAACCGCGTCAGATCGCTGTTTGGGCGGCGGCCATTGTCGTATTGATACTCCGCATCGAGCGCATAGGAGAGATTGCCGCTCACGCCGAATTGCGACGCCGTCTGGCGAAGTTCCCCGGTCGAGAAATAGTCGATCGCCGAGCTGAGGCCGAGCCGGTCGGCTTCGAAGAGTTTCGAGTATTCCTGCTGCGAGACAAACTGCGAGAGCGGTCCGCCGCCGACCGGTGAGAGGAGATTCGCGAGAAGCAGTTCGTTGAACCACGCCGTTTCGTAGCGGAGCACGATCCGCCGCGGATCACGCAGGGCATTATAGCTATTCGCCAGAAAAAGGTGCGCCCCAGCGCTCGCGTAGTCGGAGTTCACCGCGCGCACCGCCTCGCGCACGCTGACCTCCGTCATTCCGTTGTTCTGATAGATCGCTGCCAGATTGGTGGAGCGAACCCCACGATCTTGATCGAGGAGAAACTGCGACCGGTAGACGCGGCGGTTTTCGTTCAGCGCGAGCGACGTCTCCAGATCGCGCACGGCCGCGTTATAGCGATTCTCCTGCTTGCTTTGGGCTGCAGAATAGAGCCACGGCGTGGGATCGTTTGGGTCGAGTTCCTGTGCGCGACCGAGTTCCTGATGCGACTGTGCGTTCATCCCGACCTGACTGAACGCCTTTCCTAGGTAGCTGCGGAGAATTGACCGATTCGGCTCCAGCACCGCGGCTGTTTGCAAATCTCGCCGGCCAAGTTCGTCGTTCCCCTGCCGAATGTGGGTAAGACCACGACCTAGCCACGCATTTCCCAGCGCACCGTCGAGGCGGATTGCGCCCTCGAACGAGGCGCGCGCCGGCTCGATGCGATTCTGCGCGCTGAGAAGGAATCCGCGCAACGAATGCGCCTGCGCATTTCGCGGCGCGAGCTGCAATCCTCGCTCCAGAGCGTGCATGGCCTGCCTGGTGCGCCCGAAGGAAAACTCCATCTCCGCCAGCCGCGTCCATGCATACCCAAACTCCGGCGACGTTACCGTGGCTTCGCGCGCCGCTTCGCGCGCGGATTCCAGGCGGCTGCGCGATTGCTCATAATAAGACTCCGCGATCCATTCACTAGCTGTCCGAGGCGGGTGACTCCGGGAAAAGTCCTGCAGCTTCACGGCCGCGATCATTTGCTCGATCGCGGCACGTCCCGGGTGA
>DASVRY010000071.1:0-2549 GCA_036388395.1 Chthoniobacteraceae bacterium | reverse complement strand
GCCGGTCATGTCTGGCATCGCCTGGTCGGTGATGAGGAGGTCAAAGGCCTCGTGCCGAATGCGCTCCAGCGCTTCGGTACCGCTGGCTACCGCTTCAGCAATGTGGCAGTCCTCGGCGAGAAAGAGCACGAGGATTTCGCGAATGAACTCCTGATCATCGACGACGAGGATCTTGAGCGGACGTGCCCCCTCGATCGCGGCAGCACCGCCTTCTGTGCCCGGCCACGCTTTGGCGGGAAAGCGAAACCGGAAGGTGGTTCCTCGACCGACCTCACTCTCGAGGTCCATCGTGGCACCGTGGCGCTGGGCGATGCCATAAACCATGGCGAGGCCGAGGCCGGTCCCTTTCTCCCCTTTCGTCGTGTAAAATGGCTCCAGACAACGGCGCCGGACCTCCTCGGTCATTCCACTGCCGGTATCCCGCACTTCCAGAATGACATGCTCGGCTTCGGCTCTTGTTGCCACTGTGATGGTGCCCCCTTCTGGCATTGCATGCACCGCATTGAAAATGAGGTTGGTCAGCACCTCCCGCAGCTCAGCCGGATCGCCGATCAGGGGTGGGAGGTCTTTCACTCCCGCAAGCGATACCTGGATGACAATGCCATCTTTGAGCGCCTGCACCTTCCAGAGCGGCTCGGTCAAAGAGATTGCCTGCCGGGCGAGGACGTTTAGATCCACGTGAAGCGACGCTTCGAGACGGCTCCCTTCCGGCCGGTGGAATTCCCACAGCCGAGTCACCATCCGCGCGCCGTCTTGGGCGGCGGTGATGATCAGGCGCATGGCCTCCGCGTCCTTCTCCCGCCCCGGATGGCCGTCGCAATCCGCCAGGACGAGTTCGCCAAAGCCGAGCACAATCGAGAGGACGTTGTTAAAGTCATGCGCCACCCCGCCTGCCATGACGCCGAAGGCGTGCAGACGCTCCTGCTGGATGACTTGCTGCTGCGTCGCCTGTAGCTCCGAGAGTGCACTGACCAGCTCCCGAGTGCGTTCCTTCACCGTTGACTCGAGCGTCTCGTTATACTGATGGAGTTCGACGTGCAGCCTCCGCGTTTCGAGCAGATTCCTAACTCGCAGCAGGACTTCAGTGACATCGAACGGTTTGGTGAGGAAATCATTCGCGCCCGCGGAGAGTGCGCCGCGCTTCGCTTCCGGCGTGACCATCGCCGTCAGCACGAGGATTGGCACATAACTTTGCGGCGGGATCAGCGCGCGAAGCTGGGCGAGGATTTCAAAGCCATCCAGGTGCGGCATCGAAAGATCGAGCAGGATGACGTCCGGACCAAACTCCTGATAAAGTGCGATCACCTGCCGCGAATCGGTGGTGCTCCGGAGCTGGGTAAAACCCGCCTGGCCGAGGAGCATCTCCAGCAACTGCACGTTCGCGATCTCATCATCCACAATGAGGATTTTTGCCTCGGTCAAATATCTATCACGCATGTCTATTCCGTTCCGTGTTTCAGCTCCCGGCGGCCCCGGCTGCTCAGCATCTCTTCAATGACTCGCAACAGTCTGGGCACATCGACTGGCTTCGTTAGATAATCATTGGCACCAGCCGCGAGGAGGCGTGCCTCTTGTGCGGGGGTCGCGTCTGCGGTGAGCATTACGACCGGAATATGGGCCGTAGACGCATCGCTTTTCAGCCGATCCAGGACCACATCGCCCATGATATCCGGCAGGTGCAGATCGAGCAGGATGAGATCGGGTTGGTGCTCGCGCGCCAGTTCGACGCCGAGCTGGCCTTGCATTGCGGCGAGCAGCTTGAGCTGGGGACGCTGGGCGAAGATGTATTCGATCAGGGCAAGGTTCGCCAGGTTGTCCTCGACATACAGAATCGTGCCGCGCTGAACCATCTCAACGGCTTCGGGCGGAATCCCCGCCTCGTGAAGCCGCACGAGAGGGCTGGAGCTCCGGGGTAGTTTGACCCAAAACGTACTGCCGGTGCCGAGCACGCTCTCCGCACCAATCTCGCCGCCCATGGCGACGATCAATTTTTTTGAAAGCGATAACCCTAGTCCTGCGCCTTCGACTTGCGTCCGCTCCGCACCGAGCCGTTCAAAGGGGACAAAGAGGCGTTCGAGATTCTCCGGAGCAACCCCGGGGCCGGTATCGCTGACCATGATCCGCAGGCGTTCCGATGGGGCTTCCTCCCAGGACAGCCTCACCGTGCCGCCCTCGCGGTTGTATTTAACGGCGTTGGCCAGGAGGTTCAGAAGCACCTGCTGGAGTCGCTGGCGATCGGCTACGACCCAGGCATCGAGCATCAATTCCTCCTGCAACTCGAGACGCAGACCATGCGGAGCAGCGAGAGGCCGCACCAGATCGAGGGCCTCACGGGCGGCATCGAGCAAACGCACTGGCTCGATCGAGAAGGTTACCCGACCTGCTTCTATGCCACTGAGGTCGAGCACTTCGTTGATCAGCGATAGGAGGTGACGACCGGCCTTGAGGATGTGGGTGACGCAGGCACCCGGCTGGTCTTGCAGAGCGTTCATCTCGAGGATCTGCGCAAAGCCCAGAATTCCATTGAGCGGCGTGCGCAGCTCGTGGCT
>DASVRY010000070.1:0-1762 GCA_036388395.1 Chthoniobacteraceae bacterium | reverse complement strand
TTCTCCACGCTTTTTGCGATCGGCGTAATCCTCATTACGCTCTTTGCCAGCCAGATCGACCTCGATGCCGACTGCGTCCTCTACGGGGAGATCAGCTTCGTCTCGCTCGAGCCGCACGTGCAAATTGCCGGGCTCTCGCTCGGCCCAGAGTCGGTCTTCTTCATGGGCTTGGTGACTGCGCTCGTCATCGTGCTGATCGTCGCCTTTTACAAAGAGCTCCTCGTCAGTTCGTTCGATCCTGGCCTAGCGGCATCGATTGGCGTTCGCCCGGCGGTGATGCACTACGCGCTAATGTCCATGCTCTCGTTGGTCGTGGTGAGCGCCTTCCAATCCGTCGGCGCGATTCTTGTCATCGCGATGCTCATCCTCCCCGGCGCGACGAGCTATCTACTCACGCAGCGGCTCCAGCGCATGCTGCTCCTGAGTTTCGTGCATTCGGCGCTGAGCTCTGTCGCCGGGATGCACCTCGCGATCTGGCTGAACTGCTCGATGGCCGCTGCGATGGTCGTCGCAGGCAGTGTGCTGTTTTTGCTGGCCTGGGTTTTCAGTCCCTCGCAAGGACTGCTTTGGAGTCGCTGGCGCAGGCTTGCAGCGGAAGAAGAACGGGAAGAGCCGTTGCCGGAACCGGCTTCGGTGGCTTAGTGGCGCTTTTTGAGCACCACTCGGGAAAGTGGCGTAATTTGCGCACTATCGATACAGCGGCTGGAGAACCGTGCAGCTCTCCCTCTCTGTAAACCGCTCCTCATGCGCCAGTGGCACAGGTGGTGCTTAGGCCGTCCGCGCACTTCCCCGTGCCGTTAGCTTCCGATTTCAGCCCCTCCAACGGCTGGATAATGGACCAGCAACGACCAGAAAAGCGCACCCGTAAACACCTAACCAAAACCACACCATCACCTGCATGAAACTCGTCCAAAGATTCTCCACCCTCGCCCTTGCGGCGGCCATGGCGTGGACGCTCGGGCTCCCGGCCCAAGCGCAAGACGCCGCCGCACCCGCAGCCCCAGCTGCCGAAGCTGCCGCTCCTGAAGCCGCTGCGGCAGAGGCACCTGCTGCCGAGCCGACCGTGGAGCAGCGCCTCGCTGACATCGAAGCCTACATGAACAACGGCGCCCGCACTGAAGGCGTGGCGTCCAAGGTCGCTGGCCCAGGGCCGGGCCACAACGCCTGGCAGATGGTCAGCACAGCGCTTGTGCTCTTCATGACGCTTCCGGGTCTCGCTCTCTTCTACGGTGGCCTCGTCCGCCGGAAGAATGTGCTCTCCGTGCTCGCGCAGTGCATGGGCATCGCTGGCCTCGTCACCATTCTGTGGTGGCTATGCGGTTACAGCCTCTCCTTCGGCGCGGGCAACCAGTTCATCGGTGACATGAGCTTCTTCATGCTCAACGGCATCGAGCCAGGCAAAGTCGGTGCTGGCTACCATTGGATCAGCGATTCGATGTGGGTCATGTTCCAGCTCACCTTCGCGATCATCACCCCGGCGCTGATCATCGGCGCAATCGCTGAGCGGATGAAGTTCGCCGCGGTGCTCCTCTTCGTTGCGATCTGGATGTTCGCCGTCTACTTCCCACTCGCTCACATGGTCTGGTCCGCGGGTGGTTTCATGTGCGGCGCGCTCAATGCCGAGGCTCCGATCAAGGCGCTCGATTTCGCAGGCGGCACCGTCGTTCACATGAGCTCGGGCTGGTCCGCGCTCGTGCTCTGCATGATCCTCGGTCGCCGGCTCGGCTTTGGTAAAGAGCAGATGCCTCCGCACTCGATGGTT
>DASVRY010000069.1:0-3783 GCA_036388395.1 Chthoniobacteraceae bacterium | reverse complement strand
AAAGAGCTTGTTGAGGTTCCTCGACGTCGCGCCGGCCTCAGTCGCGCTGGCGTAGGCCTTTTTCACCTGCCCTAGGATCTCCGTCTCGCCAAGGACCATCGACTCGAGTCCGGAGACGACTCGGAAGAGGTGGCGGATGCTTTGTGCCGTCTGCAGGCGTGCGAAGGTGTCACCCTCGGGCGCATTGATCCTCGTGCCGATGAACTCCTTCACCGCAGCGAAGCCCTCCAGTTGGTCCTCAGCGGCTACGTAATATTCCACGCGATTGCAGGTCGAGACGATGACCGCCTCGCTTACCCCGGGCGCACGGGCAAGCTGCGCCACCGCCGCACTCAGTTCGTGATCAGGCACGGCGAAGCGCTCCCGCACTTCCAACAGAGCGGAGCGGTGGCTGATCCCGAGGCAGAGGATCTGCATGCCTAGAGCGAGCCCCTTTCAGTGATGAAGGTCAGACCGGAGAGGGTTACGAGCACGACCGTCAAGGCACCAACCGAAAGCCAGGCGATGTGCCGTCCGCTTACCCGGTGGCGTTTGCCGGCAATGAGGATGAAGCCGTAGAGCAGCCAGACGCCAACCGACCATGTGATCTTCAGGAGATGAGTTTGAAGGCTGCCAATGGCGAACCCGGCGAGCAGCCCGACGGTGAGGAGGGCAAACCCGACGAAGAGCAAGCGCCCATTGGCCACAGCCAGATCGCGAATCGGCGGGAGATGATAGAAGAACGAGTGAATCTGGTGGGTTTTCAGCTGCCGCTCCTGCGCCAGATACATGACTCCCGCCACACCTGCGAGGGCGAAGGCACCGTAAGCCACGATCGAGATCGCTGCGTGCAGCTCGAGCCAGCCGTTCGGGGGGCCGGTGAACACCCGCGGCGTGTCGATCCCTGGCATCAGGAGCGCGCCGACTTGAAAGAGAAAAACGAGCGGTGAAGTGAACACCCCCAGCAGGGAGAGCCGGTAAGCAGGCCCGATGATCAGGTAGAGCAGGACCATCGACCAGCTGAGGAAGATCAGCACCTCGAAGAGATTCGTCAGCGGGCAGCGACCGACCTGCTGGCCACGCAGGTAAAGAAAAGCCGTCTGAAAAAGAAACCCCGCGAGGATGGCGAAGAAGTTCAACCGGGAATGCTGATACACGCGCGCTCCCAAGGCATGCATGGTGTATGCAAAGCCGAACAGGAAACAGAACGTGGAGATGACCAGCAGCAGGCGATCCATCGAAGGAGGCGCAGAATAGTCAGGGCGGCGACACATTGCAAACGCGGGGGATGGTGCGCGGGCGCGGATTCCGGCGACGGGATCGTCCTCCTACTCCTACTCTTCCTTGAAGCGACTTCGGAAAACGTCGAACGCCCAACTCCGAACGCCGAACGCCCAAGGAAGGAGCGCGTGTCACGTGCCTCAGTGGACCGCGAGAGCAGAGAAAATCACCACAGGAGCACAAGGATCACACCGAGGGGGAAGCAGTGCTCCTTCGATTCTTCCCTGTCTCTCCGTTCTCTCCGTGGTAAACCCCTCCGCTGGTCAACTGGGTCGCTCCGACCTTCGTGCTCTTCGCATTTCGCGGTAGTTTCCCGCAACTTCGGCAGCTCAGCCCGAAGAACCTGCCGAACCTTGCCCTTTCGTTCCAGCTCTGCCAGAACCGCAGCATGGCTTCCGATCTTCAGCGCATCCGCTCCGCAATCCGGGACGTGCCCGATTTTCCCAAGCCCGGCATTCTCTTCAAGGACATCACCCCGGTGCTCTCGGATCCTGCGCTGTTCCGGGAGGCGATCGATGCCTTCTCGGACGCGACGCGCCCGCTGAACGTCACCAAAGTCGTCGGTATCGACGCGCGCGGCTTCCTTTTCGGAGCAGCTGTCGCTTACCACCTCGGACTTGGCTTCGTGCCCGTGCGGAAGAAAGGCAAGCTGCCCTATCGCGCAGCCTCGGTCGCCTATCAGCTGGAGTACGGTGAAGCCGTCGTGGAGATGCACGTCGACGCGCTGGAGAAAGGCGAACGCGTGGTGCTCATCGATGACCTACTTGCGACTGGAGGAACGGCGGCCGCCGCGGCCAAGCTCATCAATGAAATGGGTGCGGTGCTCGTCGAAGCTCAATTCTTAATAGAGCTCGGTTTTCTCAAAGGGCGTGAGAATCTACATAGTGTCCCGATTCGATCCCTAGTGGTCTTCCCCTGATCTTCTGGTTTTTATAGGGCGCGGCACGGCGCTCGCTTTCTCTGAGCGAGCCCATGCACGTACCCCCGTCTCATTCCTCCGTTTCGGCTCTCCGGCGCTTCCGCGGCTGGCTCGCTGCGGAAAACTACTTCTACGGGAAGCTCTTCGGGGCCTCCGTAGCCGCGGTGGGTGCGATCATGCTGCTCGCGGCGATCTTTATCGCGGTCACGATCAGCGAGCAAAACTCTGGGGCGCAGCGCGATCTCACCCTGCATGTCCTGCGGATGACCGACCGCCTCGAAAGCGGCCTGGCGAGCCTCGAGAACGTCCGCCGAGATTACCTCCAGACGACTCAGCCCGCGGTGCTCGTCCAGATCGGGCGGCGAAAGGCGGCGATGGAGAGCCACCTTGCGGAGCTGACTCAACTCGTCAGTGGCAGCCCCGAGGATCTTCGGCGGGTGCAGAAAATACAGGCTGATATAACCACCTGGATGGAGACCTTCACGCCTGGAGCTTCGGCCAACCCGGACGCTTTAGGTGAGACCGCCCCAAACGTAGGCTACCGCAACCTTCTGGAAAATGTGCGCATGGACATCGCCAGCTTCGGTCGGAGCAAGGCGCACGCTTTCGAAGAGGCAAACTCCCGTGCCGAGCTGCAACGAATCATGCAAACG
This sequence comes from Chthoniobacteraceae bacterium, assembly GCA_036388395.1. GTDB lineage: Bacteria > Verrucomicrobiota > Verrucomicrobiia > Chthoniobacterales > Chthoniobacteraceae > DASVRY01. The sequence continues at coordinate 951 of DASVRY010000069.1, read as the reverse complement.
AGCGGCTTCGGCGTGCTTTGCTTTATCGCGATCACGCTGCTGATCGCCTCCAGCCGCTATAGCTTTGTCGTTTTCAAGAATCACCTGCGGCGCGTGGAATCGGCCCAAACGCAGACGCGGTCGATCGTCCAGACAACGCTCGATGCAGTGCTCACCGTTGACGAACACGGGATGATCCGCTCGATCAATCCCTCGGGTGAGAAGATGTTCGGTGAGGCTGCGGAGAAGCTGCTCGGGGAGCCGATTTCACGCCTAATCCCGCAACGACATTTCTTCAGCGAAGTGCAGCAGGTCGGCTCCGGGACGATCACCGCCGAAGGTCGCCGCCCTGGTGCCGAGGCGCTATTCCCCGTGGAGCTCTCGGTGAGCAGCATGCATGTCGATGGCTCCCGGCAATATGTCGCGATCATCCGCGACATCACGGAACGCCGACGCAGCGAAGAGACACTGAAGCACATCAGCCTCGGAGTCTCGGCCGCGACTGGCGCCGAGTTCGTGAAGTCGCTTTCCGAGCAACTCTCCCGCGCCTTGCAAAGCGACTTCGCCTTTATTGTCGAAATTGCCGGCGCAGGACGCGACGCGACGAACACCCTCACCCTCTCCGAACAGGGCAAAATCCACAGCGTCGGAACCTTCGATCTCACCCACACAGCCTGCTCAGTGGTGCTCGAATACGGCTTCCGCGCCTGTCTGGAGAATGCGCGCGGGCATTTCCCGGATGATGCGCTGCTCGCCGGTTTGGAAATCGAAAGCCTCGTCGCGCTACCGTTGGTCGATCACAACGGCCGTGCGGTCGGGGTCATGGGCGTCCTCGGGCGGAAGCCGATGGAGAACGTCCAGGTGATCGAATCCACGCTGCAGATTTTCGCGGCTCGTGCGGCCGCCGAGCTGGAGCGGAAACGCTTTGCTGAGGACCTCGCGGCCGAGAAGGATCGCCTCGCCGTGACCCTT
>DASVRY010000068.1:0-7018 GCA_036388395.1 Chthoniobacteraceae bacterium | reverse complement strand
AGAGTGAGGTTGGTTGCTCTTGTCATGGAAAAGATAGGTTGGTCAGGAATTCGGCGGCCGCTATCTAAAGAGCGACATCGGCGTGCGGTAAAGCTCCGGCCAACCGACGCTGGGAACATCCGTGGAGCCGAAGACCCACTCGACCACTGTCCATTCGTCGCCTTCGAGGCGGAGGAGCGCTTCACCCTGTGGATCGAACGCCCCGAACTCGATCTGCTTGCGATAACGCGTCCGGCTGAAATCGATTTCGTCGCCGTTTGGCTGCGTCGGCGTCACCTTTGCATAGGCCCATTTCCCGGCGACCGTGAGCCGCTCGACTTTGAAGATGACCTTGCGACCGATATCCTTTTCAGCGGCAACTCGCAGCGCGTCCATCAGCGCCTTTCTTTCCTCGGATCCAGGTTTGGGGGTGTGCGCGCTTTGTCCAGCGGCACCCGAAGCGAGAGCTATCGAGAGACAGAGCAGGACGACGGGAGTTCGGAGGAACATTCCCGCAGCACAGCAGGCGAAGGGCAACGGGGCGACGAAATTAATGCGCCGCCCGACCGCAGCCTTTGTGTGGAGGAGCATTGCAAGAGGTCGATCGGCTGGGCGTTTAGCGGAAGGATTCAGCCTTCGACACTTCCCTCCGCGGCACGCTCCGCGTGAAGATAACGTGATGAAATCGTCCCTCGTGCTGCTTCGCCACTTTTTCGCGATGGCAGTTCTCGCTGCCACCTTGCTGGGAACGGCGTGTTCAATCGCAGCCGAGGCTTCGCCGAAAGGTGCCTTCCGCGTCTGCATCGATCCTGGCCACCCGAGTGAGAACAATGATGGCCGCGCGCTTCTAAACGGCACGCGGGAGGTGGAAGTCGTCTGGGCGGTCTCCCTCGCCCTTCAAAAGTTGCTCGAGCAAGACGGTTACGTCGTCACCATGACGAAGGCCACCCTGGACGAGTATGTAACGAACAAACGGCGAGCCGAGATCGCGAACGAGGCACGCGCCGATCTGATGCTGCGACTGCACGCCGACTCCGGGGGACCAAGCGGCTTCACCATCTACTATCCGCGTAAGCCGGGACGGGTCCACGGCGTCGCAGGACCAGCACAAGCCGTCATCGAATCCTCGAGCAAAGCCGCCAATGCTCTTCACAGCGCAATGGCCTCTGAGCTGCGGGAGCATTTGCAGGATAATGGAGTAAAAGGCGACGAGCAGACCTATATAGGCGCGAAGCAAGGTGCGCTCACCGGCTCCATCTATAGCCAGGTCCCGGCGGTTCTTATTGAGATGGTGAATCTCGCCAAACCTGCCGATGCGAAGTGGATTCGTGACCCGGCGAATCAACAGGCTTTCGCACGGGCCTTGTTCGCCGGCGTCGCCGCCGTCGCGAAGACGAGCGGCAAGTAGATCGCCGCGTCTGCCAGCCGCGATGCCAGGTTTCTCGCCCGCGTGAAATGTGGCGCCCCTGCTCGCCCAGTATGTCTACACCGCCCGCTTCGCTGCTCGCAAGGTAAGGTTCAAGATCAGGCCACTGCCGATCAAGGTAAGTTCGCCAGCCCGAGCTACGGAACCGTCACCAGCACGGCGCCCCGCATTCACGACGTCCGTTGTGCCACACTGCGCAAACTGCCAGGCCACTATAGTTCCGCGATTCCGCCATCGGCGGCCCTATTTAGCTACAGCGGGGCGCGTGATTGCCGCAAAGTCCCACATCGTGATTGAGCGATCACTATTTAATGTCACAAGACGCTGGCCGTCAGGGCGGAAGGCAAGGTCCTTAACTACCCCTCGCGCGGTCTGCACACTCCCCACCAGACGTGCAGTCGCCAAATTCCAAATCTGGAGACCAGTCCACGCATCAGCTCCGTCGCTTACGGCAGCCACGAGGAACTCCGCATTCGGTGAATAGGCTACCGCCGTAACCCCAAGCTCCTTACCTCGCTCCCCCGTCAGCGGCAGAGCCATGGTGACCTCGCCAGATTCGCACCCGCGCACAGTGATCTGGCGTGGTTCCGCGAAATCGTGGTGTGCAAAGCTCCGGCCATCGGGCGCATAGGCGAAGACTCGGGACCCGAACTGTGAGCGGAACTGATGCTCGAGCGCCCGCCCGGCGACGTTATAGATCTCCAGGACCTCGTGGCGTTTGATCGCCACTTGACTCGCGTCAGGAGAAAACGCCATCCACAAGCATGCTGAGTTGGTCTGTTGGGGCGTGACGGTGAACGGCAGCAGCTTGTCGCCATGTGATTTGCCCGCGGCGGATATCTCGAAAACAAACGGACGGCTGTTGCCATCGATCACTCCCCACTTCCGGCCGTCGGCGCTCCGGGCGAGTTGCATCATTCCCATCTCCTCTTCTGGAGGCGGCTCCCATGAGATCACATCACGGCGAGCCCCAGCCCAATCATCTGAACGGTTCCGCCACCCCTGCTTCAGCGCAGCAACATTCCATTGTCGGATGCCGTTGGTGTGAATCGCCATCAATGATTTCCCATCCGGGTGGAAGCGAAAGTCGAGAGTCTGATCGACGCGCAATGCGCCGCCGACGCGACCCACTGGCTTGCAGCTCTCCGCGTCGAAGAAGAGGATTTCTCCAAGGGCGGTTCTATTGCCGCAGGTCGACACGGCGAGAAGTGTTCCGTCCGGGCTGAATTCCATGCGCTTCACTCCATGCTCGAAGAGCGCCGTCTGGAGCGGCTCCTTCCAGGTCGTCGTAGAGACGAGCGACAACTGAGGACCACGCGCCACTGCGATGAGATTGCCCGCCGGACTTGCTGCACTCAGCGCCGCTCGTTCTGTGACCTTGCGGAAACGCCCACGCTCTGCGGAAGGGTAGAGCCGCCCACCGGATGTGGTGAGAATGAAGAGGGAACCATCCGACCGTGAGAGAGAGGCGCTGTGAAACATTTCGCCTTCCTCCGGCCGAACGACAGCAAGCGGAATTGTCTCGGACGCCAAATTGATCTTCCACATCTGGCATTCCCCTTCCCAGCCGAGCACAAGCGTGCCGTCGTGATGATTCACATCCTGCAGAGCGAGTCTCGCGTCGGGCGTATTTCCACGACTGTCGGCGAGCTCGCCCGCCTTCTCTCCCGTTGCCGCGTCCTAGATCTCGAATTTGTAGATCTCGGCGACGATCAGCTTCTCCGTCGCAAATGCGATGGACGAAGGGAGCGATTTCACCTCGGTGCGCCAGAGCTGCTTTCCAGTCGCCGCGTCCAGGAGCGCCATGTGCAGCTTTTGCGATCCGCCGTGTTGAATCACCTGCTTTCCATTCGGCAGAATCCGCGTCGTGGGAGCAGGCGTCGTCTGATAGGTAACCGCCACCCGCTTCCCATCGGGCGAAAAGCAGATAGCGCCGACCGAGCTCACCTCCGGCACCGTCCATCGGAAGGAGAGGTCGTTCAGATTCCAGCAGCCAAACCGGCGCGTTTTCCAATCGTCACCTGGGCCACCTTCAAAAGTGACGATCGCATCGGCCGAGGCGGCCACACTCCTCATCTCCGCCTTGATGCGCCGGAGCATAACTCCCGAGCTCGCGTCGAACTGAGCAAGCAACGGCCGATACTTTTCCGCGGTAAGAAAGCACCGGCCGTCCAGCGCCCATCGGATCTCCTCAACCTTGTGTGGCGCTGTAAAAGCTGCCGTTGTCCCGATCTCTCCAACGACTCGCGGATCACGTGCCAGCGGCGGAAGGTGCGCAAGGGGGGCTTCCTCTCCGCGGCACGCGCCTTGCACTAGAAACATGCCGATGACGATCAAAGAGAATTTGGGGAACCGGTTCAGGCAAAAGGCGGGCATCGGGGCAATTGGTGGGAGCGTTCTGTTTGTTCTTATCCTCACCGTGGCCTTGGGAGCGATCTGCAGGGCGGATGAAGAGCTCGCCAAGCTGCATGAAGCATGCCGATGCAGTGACTTCGCAGCCCTGCCGCAGGAGGGCGCGGATCTGCGGACGCTGAGCCCCGGCGTAGCAGGAAAAGCTGCGCTCCATTGGGCGGTCGAAGGTCTGCCTGCGCGATCTGCCGAACGCCTTCGGATCGTGCAAGCGCTGCTCGACCGCGGAGCTGATGTGAATCAACGCTCCGGAGACGGCCGCACGCCTTTTCAACATGCCTGCAGAGAAGGCTGGGACCGCCCTCTCCTCGACCTGTTGCTCACGCGTGGCACAGCCATCGATGCGCTCGAAGGCAAAACAAGCGCATCCCGACCGAACGCCGGGACCGCGCTCCACCGCGCGGCCGAACGGCGTGATGTGGAACTCATTACCTATCTTCTGGAGAAGAGGGCCGACCCGCGCTGCCTCACTCCGCGTGCGCAGGAGACACCGTTGCACCGCGTATTTGCCCGCGCTGTTTCCCTGGAATCCGAGAAAGCCAGAGCCCGCAGCCTCGCCTGCGTCCGGCTCCTCGTCGATGCAGGCTGCCCGCCCGATGCGACGGACTCTCGTGGCCGGACCGCGTTGCATCAGGCGGCAATCGCCTCGCATTTTGAAGCAATTAAGGAACTGCTCAGCCGTGGGACCTCGATCGACGCTCGCAACTCCGAGGGCTGGAGCGCCATGCATTGTGCCGTGATGAACCGCGCGAATTTCGACCGCCGCGTCATCAAATGTCTCCACAGCAGAGCTGCCGGATTACTCGACGCAACAGACAAGCTCGGTAACACACCCTGCATTGGGCAGTCTCCCAGCGGAACGACGAAGCGGTGCAAACACTCCTGCTGCTTGGAGCGGATGCCAATCTGCGCAATCAGGCCGGCCGGCGCCCCATTGATCTAGAGAGTGAACTCAACATCCCTACCCAGGAGATGCTTCGCAAATATACTCCGGTGGACCCAGAGCCGGAGCTCGTGCCGGTGCCCCAGCCACCTAAACCGACAGTCGCCTGAGCTTGGTCTCGCGCTCGGCAGCCTCGCGGCCGCCTCCAAAAGTGCATCAATCCAACCACCTCCGTAGTGGCCGTTGGCAGACCTTAGTTTCGACGCTCGTGCGTCACCGTCCTCGGCCTTCGCGCACGTGTTTGAGATCTGCGACCAGGATAAACGTCACGATCACCAGCAGCGCCCAGGAACTGATCTTGTCCATGGAAACGACTGCCCAAGCCTGCGCCTGATTCGGGTAGACCCACGCTCCAAAGAACGTCGCGAAATTCTCCGCCACCCAGACAAAGAAGCCGATTAGGACAAAACTAGCGAGGAGCGCCATCGAGCGCTCCGCCTTGCTCACCGTAAAATGGACATGGGTTTTCGCGAACGCTGCAATCACTGCCGCTACTAGCCACCAGCGAAAATCTCCGATCCAGTGGCGCGTGAAGAAGTTTGCATAGATAGCCATGCAGACAAGTAAACTCAGAGCGTGCGGGGGGTAGCCAGTGAGCCGTAGCGCGAGCAATCTCCAGGCCTGACACATATAGCTCGCCACCGCCGCATACATAAATCCGGTGTAGAGTGGAACTGCCCCGAGCTTTGAGAAAGCGGGCTCCGGATAGCTCCAGGAGCCGATATGCGGCTGAGTTTTGAACCACTCCAGACCGAGCCCCAGGAGATGAAACACGGTCAAGACAGCCGCTTCGGCCGGGCTCTCCACTCGCAACAGCAGCAGCGTTGCCTGGATGGCCAGCGCCGCCAGCAGCAGAAAGTCGTAACGGGGAAGCGCGCCCAGCGGCAGTTCCTTCGAGACTACCAGCACCGCAAAAAAGGAGCCGGCAAACACACAGGCCCGCACCTGTTTCCAACCAAAAAGGAGAAGCTCGCGGAACAGTTGCAAGATCGCGCACCGTTACCCTAAGGAAGAACTGCAAACAAGTGCCGAAAGTGTGCATCCAATCAGGCATCGGCATTCCCGTGCCGCGAATCACTGGTGTTCCTCTTTGTCCTCCACATTCGATCGGCCGGGTTCTCCACTCGACTCCTGGCAAAGCAACCACTGGAGCCCGCCGAAGTTAGTCGACTCTGGCTCCAAAGAAGCGGATCGTGGAGCGATGTTTTTTCGCCGAACCGGCAGTGGTGCCCCTCACCCGAGTGGCAGATGCCTACTCGGTTCATTGGCGGTTATTAGGCGAAGCAAGAAGCGAGGCGCGAGGCCATGCAGCTCCTAGTTTCCGGGCGTGAATCCAAGGCTATGGGATGACGACCCGCAACCGGAGGAATTTCTGCGACGCATTGGCGATCATGCTCCAGGCGATCGGGAACGATCCTGTGCCTTGGTGCACATCTGCACTGCTCCAGTTGATCATGTCCTCTGATGATTCGACGACATATTGCACTTCGGCTCGCTGCTTACGATAGGAGAGCGCAATCGCCCCGTTCAGCAATTGATGAACAGGCATGCCGTCGGTGCTGCCCACGGCAGGATCAAGCCCGAGCGCATATTCCAGAGACAGGAGAATGCCGTCCCGGTCTCCATCGTCATCTTCCGGATGCTCGCGCGCAAAGCCGTGATTCAGCTTCCATTGCACGAAGCGACTAAGCGTTGAGCCATAAGCAATACTGGAAAACTCCGAGGCACCCGCGGAATTCAGTCCCCGCAGGCGATAATGATAGATTCGGTCTGGCAGAAGCCCCGTATCGGTGAATGAGGTGGCGGTCCAGTTCGGCTCCGCAATCGCCTGCCAGCCGCTCACGCCGTCGAGGCTTCGCTCCAGCATCCATCCTGTTTCGCCTTGCTGATCAAGCCAGGAGACTCGGAGGATTGTCGAAGACAACGCATCCACCGTCAGACCAGCGGGTGTAGGTGGCGGAGCTGTAACGGCGTCTCCTTTCAGGATCACCAATCCGCCCGTGTTCCGATCGTCGAACTTGGAGAAAGAGCCGGCGACCAAAATACGCGCGTCTGGAAGAGTGAAGATGGATTTAGGTGAGCTATCCGGGCCGACTCCCGTGAAGAACAAAGGATCAACCGCTCCGTCAGCAGAGAGCCTTGCCATGGAAACGCGCGTTTGGCTGCCCTCGATGACGAACGAGCCGCCGATAAGAACGTTGCCATCAGCCTGAGGAACTGCAACGTCGATCGAACCATAGTTCTTGACCAACGGTGGGTTG
>DASVRY010000067.1:0-2428 GCA_036388395.1 Chthoniobacteraceae bacterium | reverse complement strand
GGGAGCGAGGCGCTCTTGCGCGAAGGGCTCTTTTCGCCCGTCGAGTCGCGCAAAGGTGAGGAAGTTCTCCGTCAGGCGGCTCAGCCGCTGATTCTCGGTGGCAATCATGCCGAGATACTCCTGAAGCTGCTCGGAGCTGCGGTAGCGTCCGGCGAGCAGCGTATCGACGAGCAGACGCATCGACGCGAGCGGCGTGCGGAGTTCATGCGCCACCGTGGCCACGGCAGTGCTCTTCAGCTCGCGCAAAGCAAGCTGCTGACTCACCGTCCACGCAGTCGCCGCAGCGATGCCAAAGATCGAAATTACCAGCGCGCTGATCGTCCAAATTGTCACCCGAAATTGCTCCCGCACCATCTCGTCCGGCCGCCTTTCATCGAGCAGATGCACTTGCACAAGCCACGGTAAATCAAACAGGTGCAGCGAAGTCTGCGCGATCACCGGTCGCGCTCCGAGACTCACTCCGGTGATGGGACGACCGTCTTTCGTCGTGACGCGGATGAATGCTTCGCGATCAAGCAGCCCCCGATAGAAGCTATGCACCTCTCGTGGCGTGATTGGCTCGGCGCGGCCGGCAAGTTGACGCCCAAATGAATCGTCCGCTTTCGCGAGAGTCTGCTGATACAGCGCGCTGAGATTATCCACGACCACGGTGCGCTTATCTTCCATCGCGTCCAGCATGAAGCGGATCATCAAGGCGGTGGGGATGAGCGGCACTAGCACCAGCAAGAGCAGCAACGCCCGGAGTTGCTTGGTCTTGATTTCGCGCGCGCTCACTTCGGGCACAGAAGGCGGATTCTCGTAGAAATGGAAGCCGGCAGATGCGTGAGGGCGGCGCATCGGCTAACCCGCGCGCCGCCCTCGCACCTTATTCGCCGCATCGCTCTTTCTCGCCGGCCAACGATCTCTCCGTCGTTCCGCGCTACCGTGCTGGCTCGAGAAGCTTCACCGTCTCGCCCATATAGTCGCTCAGCTCGAGCGCGTTCTTGCTTGGATCGTCAAAACGCGGCAGGAACCGTTTGTCGCCACTGCCTTTCAACCGCAGCGCTTCCGCACTGCAATCGGGATGGATTACGATCGCCTTGGTCCCCTTCCAGGTGCCGCCGACATTTGTCTCCAGACTGCCGTAGTAACCACTGCCGTCGGTATGATCGACGATGAGTGGCCAGGCGCTGTTGGAGCTGGTGTTAAGGCCTGCGATATAGGCCCAGTGATTCTCGCCGCGCTCGAGGATCCGCGGCTCTGGCGAGGTCTGATTATCTGCCTTTCCGCCGATCGGCGATCCGGGAACAGAGAAGAGCTGTTCAGTCGTCAGATAGCTGGGGATCAGGCTTCGGAAGGCGTCATTCGAGGTGAGCATCGGTTCACTGCCTCCGGGTGCAGGATAGATTCCGTGGTTGTCTTCCGCGCCGATGCGGAGCGCCATACCGATCTGACGCGCCTTCGAGGTGGCGTCGGTGATCTTGGCCATCAGGGTGACGTTCGAGTAAACCGGCAGCGCAATCCCGGCAAGGATGGCGATGATGCTGATCACGACGAGCAGCTCGATTAGGGTGAAGCCGTCGCGGGTTACTTGGGGAGTTTTCATAAGTAGGTTCTTTCCAGCTTGTTTTTGATGTTGCGGCTGGAGCGGATTGCTCTGGCCTGTCATCAGCAAACCGCACCCGTGTTATGGAAATGTTACCGTTCGGTTCGCTGTTCATGATTTCGCGAGACCCGATTGCGTCCCCGCGCGTTCGAAGCGCGAAATTTGAGCAAAGGAATAGATTCGCAACCGCGCCCCCGTCTCCCTGCGTAATGATCACGTGAAGCACATTCGCGATCAGGCCCCTTCCCTTCCCTCCCAGGTGCCGGTGATGGTGCTGCCCAATGCCGTGCTCTTCCCGCATGCGCTCCTGCCGCTATACATTTTCGAGCCGCGGTATCGCGCCATGCTCGCCTGGGCGCTCGAGCACGAGCGGATGTTTTGCGTCGCGCTGATGAAGCCCGGCGTGGAAGAGGCGCATACCGCAGAGGATTTCTATCAGATCGCCGGCGTTGGCCTGATCCGCGCCTGCGTCGGGCGTGACGATGGCACTTCGCACCTGATTCTTCAGGGCATGGCGCGCGTCCGCTTCGCGGGGTTCAATCAGGAGCAGCCGTTTCGCATCGCGGAAATCGAGGAGGTGCGGACTTTGAACAGCGTGGATGCGGATGCTGAAAAGCTAAGCACCGCGGCACTAGCTCTCTGCGCGCGGATGCGGGAGAATGGCATGTCGATTCCGGAGAACCTCGATGAGCAGCTCCAGCAGGTTAGTGATCCTGCGATGCTGGCGGACATCGTCGCACACGCCTTCCTGCGGAATGCGGAGCGCCGGCAGAGTCTGCTCGAAGAACCGCGCGCCGATCTCCGTCTGCGGAGCCTGATTCGCCACCTGGAGAAGGAAGCTGA
>DASVRY010000066.1:0-2595 GCA_036388395.1 Chthoniobacteraceae bacterium | reverse complement strand
GTGCGCCGCTCTCCAAGGCACCGCGCGCCACCCGCTGCCACGCGGAAAAGGTCGGCGCGAAGGTGATCTGGCGCATCAGCGCTTCAGGCGGCGAAGAGTTCCATCTGCTTGTTCCGCTCGGGCGGCAATGCGCTTTCCAGCGGAAGCAGATGCGGCGTGTGATCGGCAGCGATAATGAATGGCAGCGTCTTCTTCAGCGGCACCCGCAGGCGCGTGAGATCGGCGAGCGTGAGCTGATGCCACCGGCGAATCCGGACGATCCGATCCACGTTCTTCACGCCCAGACCAGGCACACGAAGGAGCAGTTCGCGCGCGGCTTTGTTGAGATTGATCGGGAACTTCTCGGGATGCCGCAGCGCCCAAGCGAGCTTCGGGTCGATCGTCAGGTCGAGATTCGGGGCACCTGTGGTGGTCAGCTCCGAGACATCGAAGCCGTAGAAGCGCATGAGCCAATCCGCCTGGTAAAGCCGGTGCTCGCGGACAAGCGGCGGTGCAACGAGCGGGAGCTTGCTGGAAGCATCCGGGATCGGACTAAAGGCCGAGTAATAGACACGCCGCAGCCGTTGCTCACCATAGAGCGAAGAAGCCTGCGCGAGCACCTCCGTATCGGTCGCAGGCGTGGCTCCGATGATCATCTGCGTGCTCTGCCCCGCAGGCGCAAAGACCGGTGCTTTCGCGCTCTCGCGCCGCTCGGCTTTGGATTGGTCGATGCGGCATTTGATCACGCTCATCGACTGCCGAATCCGCGTGAGATTTTTCTCCGGCGCGAGCTTCTGCAGATCGCCCGGAGTCGGCAACTCGACATTGATGCTGATCCGGTCCGCCCATTTGCCCGCCTCCGCGATCAGCTCCGCACTCGCTTCCGGGATCGTCTTCAGGTGGATGTAACCCTGGAAACCGTGGTCCACCCGCAGCGTCCGGGCGACCTTTACCACCTGCTCCATCGTGTAGTCGGGATTGCGGATGATGCCCGAGCTGAGGAAGAGCCCCTCGATGTAATTCCGCCGATAGAAATCGAGCGTTAGCTGGACGACCTCCTCCGGCGTAAACCGCGCCCGCCGCACATCGCTGGAGACACGGTTAATGCAGTAGAGGCAGTCGTAGATGCAGAAGTTCGTCAGCAGGATCTTCAGCAGCGACACACAGCGCCCGTCCGGCGTGTAGCTGTGGCAAATCCCCGCGCCCGTCGTGGAGCCGAGTCCTCCGTCCCGCGAGTTGCGCTTGGTCGTCCCGCTGCTCGCACACGAAGCGTCGTATTTCGCTGCGTCAGCGAGGATGGCGAGCTTTGAGGAGAGGTCCATGAGGAGCAGCGTGATTGGTGATCAGTGAAGGGGGATCGGTGGCCTGATGAGCTCGAACGGAACGTGGCGACGCTCACCACCAATCACTCATTACCACCAACCAATCACGCAGCTTTTTTCTTCCTGCAGCTCCCCTTCGTGTATGGCTTCTTCCCCGGCACTGGTTCGTAGCCTGGCCAGCACCGACTCGTCTTTTTCTTTGGTTTCGCGGGCATGTTTACTCTTCGCTTTCGGTCGGCCGGCGGATGCGGGGGCAGGTAGAAGGCACAGGCTTCGTGATTGGTGAGAGGTGAATGGTGATTGGTGGCTGAATTCAGAGCGGAGAGGTGGCGACGTTCCCCCAATCACCCTTCGAAAGCGCGCAGCCTTCTCCCTGCAAACACCGAGCTTCTCGCACGCGCCGCGGGGTTCTACTCTCCCCTCGACCATGCGTCCCCTGCTGAGCACCGCCGGCGTCCTCGTCGAGCGGATCAAAATCAACGCGATCTCGAAAGAGCAGCGCGCGGGGAGGTGTGTCTGGGTGAAGCGCCGCCGCAGGCTCTCCCGCCCGGTCATGCTCGCGGCGAACGGCTTTTTCCGCCTCGCGGGGGCGCCAGTCGAAGCGCTCGCCGACCTTCGCGATTGGCGCGAGTGGGAGGTTGGCTGCTTTCTGGGGCTCCATGGCGACCGCTACGTGGCAGCCGTGGAAGGACCGCGGACGGTTTGGGCGGAGGAATTGCCGGGTGTGAACCTCACGCATCATCTCGATACCGGCAGCCTCACCCCTAGGATGCTCACTGCGGCTGCGCTGGAACTGCGGCGCGCCCATGAGTGGCAGTGCGAGAGCTTCAGTGGCGCATGGTCGCACGGTGATCCGCACGTCGGTAATTTCGTTTATGAGGAAGCCGAAAACCGCGCGCGGATTATCGATTTCGAGGTCCGCCATTGTTCGCTCTCAGCAGATGACCGCCACGCCGATGATCTGCTCGTCTTCATCCAGGATCTGGCCGGCCGGCTGCCTTCCGAGCAATGGGTATCCAGCGCAGCCACATTCCTGAGGGCCTACGAACGACCTGAGATTGTAAGCCGCCTGCTGAAGCTGCTCGTTCTGCCCAACGGCGCGGCTGGACTCTGGTGGAAAGTTCGAACGAGTTTTCTTCCCTCTCGAGAACTCTTACGCCGACTGAATGCCTTACGCACCCACCTCCTTTCAGCCTCCGAGGCTCTGGGGCAATGAAGCACCTCATCCACTTGCGTATGGGCGAAATGGCCATATATATTCCCGTATGAAGATGAAGACTACCGTCGAACTGGA
>DASVRY010000065.1:0-5987 GCA_036388395.1 Chthoniobacteraceae bacterium | reverse complement strand
CATTGCCGACCTGCAACACTTTACGATGCCGGCCTTCGTCGAAAACATATCCGTAACCATCGGAGCCGATCGTTGTTCCAGCATGAATGGTCACCCGGTTCCCGATGATCGTCCGGGGATAAATGACCACGTTAGGATAGAGATGAACGTCTTCCCCAAACTGTGACTCTTGGGCGACATGATTTCCTCCAGCAAGGACACAGCGCGGACCGATTCGGACAGCTTCCCCAATCACGCAGCCCGGGCCGACGCTGGCGGTCGAATCGACCTGAGCAGAGGTCGCGATTTTCGCGCTTGCATCAATGCCTGGAGGAGGAAGGGCCGTCGGGAAGAAATGCGGCAGGAGCCGGGCCACGGAGATGCGGGGATGACTCACGCGCACCAGCACCTTGACCGATGAGGTGAAACCCAGCGGCACGAGAATCGCAGACGCGGAACTCAGCTCGGCGGATTGCAGGAATTCCGCTTTCTCCGCGAAAACCAGATCACCTTCCCGAGCGTTCTCCACATTGGCAAAGCCGCTCAGCTTGATATTGCCGTCCCCGATGACTTCTCCACCTACGAGGCGGGCGATTTCGTTTGCGGTAAAAGCCGTTGGCATGGGGAAGGGGAGAAACTGATGCCTGATCTGGCTGTCACTCGCGAGTGAACGAGGAGCGCGCCGCCAGCCGTCCGGCTGCACCCGCGACTGAGGATTCGCCGGCCGCTTGCACTTCCAGCGGATCCGCACGCTGAGCGCGAGCTTCCCGAAGGCTGATCATCCGCTGCGACTCCACGTCCCACAGTTTGAGCCGCAGGCAGCGCGCAATCTCTGCCGGATGGAGAGAAGTCGTTCGCGCACTCTGCAGCTCCGGCATTTCACGCGCGACTTCCGGAAGTCGATAGAAAGGAATCTTGGCATTTAGATGATGCACGTGATGGTAGCCAATGTTTGCCGTGAACCACGCCATGATCGGCCCGGTTTTTAGATAACTGGAAGATTCCAGTGCCGCCTTTTCATAGGTCCAGCCCGCTTTCTCGTTAAAGGAAACTTCCGGAAAGTTATGTTGCGCATAGAACAGATAAGTTCCAATCGCATAGGTAATGAAATGCGGGATCGTTTGCGTGAGGAGGAGTTGCTCCCAGCCCCAGCCCGTGACCAGGGCCACGCCGATACCAATGTGCAGCGCCAGGGAAATCAGGCAGTCCGAGTGTTTCCGTGGATCGTTGAGAAATGGGCCGAGGCACATTCCATACAGGAAGGTCGTGACATAACCGAAGAGAATGGTCAGCGGGTGACGCATCGCCAGATAGGTGAGTCGATCCGCCGAAGACGAGCGCTCAAACTGGCTGCGGGTCATGATGGGGAACGATCCGATATGCGAGCCGCGCAGCTTGGAATTGTGATTGTGATGATGATTATGCGAGCTGCGCCAGACGCTGCTCGCGCTGAGGGCGAAGATTCCAAAGCCACGCATCAACCACTCTGCAGCCCGCGACCGCGGCAAGATCGCATGATGCTGCTGATCGTGATAAATGACAAACAGCCGCAGGAGGAGCAGCCCGCTGAGAATGCTGCAGGCGAGCTTCGCCAGCGGATGAAAGTTCCAGAGGGTCCCAAGCATCGACAGCGCAAAAAGCAGCCCGGTCGAAAGCAAGTGGAACCAGCTTTTTGCGGGCACATCCGCGGCATACGCTTTGGTAGCGAGGATCAGCTCTTGTCCACTTCTCATGCGTGCGTCATAGGGCCGCCACCTTAGGGCGAGTTGGGGACCTTGTCGAATGCTCTGGAACAGCGAACGAGCCCCCAGCTCGGCCATCGGGCCGGAGTGTTCCTGGGAAGAGCATGAAAAGAACGGAGTAGGAGGGAGCGGAGGAACCGGCGACTTCTCCCCGTCCACCCACAGCGGCCGACCCAGTTTGGTGCACCGGGTTTTCCCTCGACTCCCGCCGATCTCCCGCGCACCCTCCACCCGGATGAATCCTACGGAGAGATGCGCGCGAACCCACCGGCAAAACCCGCTTCATTGACGCCGGCAAACACGACCGCATGATCGACCGGACGCGCGCGGTTTTCAGCGGGGGCGGTGGAAAGCAAACCAGCCCGAGGCGACGCGTTGAGGCTGCTTTCCGAGGATCTGGCGGAAGCAATCGGGCGGGTTCCTCCTTTTGATATGTCCAATAGCTCACAAGCCTTCCTCCGCGACCTCGACAAAAAGCTTTGGATGGCCGCCGACCGCCTCCGCGCCAATCTCGACGCCGCCGTTTATAAGCACGCGGTCCTCGGCCTCATCTTCCTCAAATACGTCTCCGACTCTTTCGCCGTCCGGCAGGCGGAGATCGAGGCGCAGCTCCGCGACCACGAGAGCGACTACTTTCTCGATCCGGCTGATTACGACGGCGAAGGCAGCGCCGAATACCTCGAAGCCATCCGGGGCGAGCTGGAAGAGCGCGACTACTACATCGAGCAGAACGTCTTCTGGGTCCCCGCACTCGCCCGGTGGAAGACGCTGCAGGATAGCGCCAAGCTCCCGCCCGGCTCGGAGATCACCGTCAAGAACGGCAAGACCAGCACCTACAAGATCACCTCCACCGGCAAGCTCATCGACGACGCGCTCGATGCCGTCGAAAAGGAGAACCCGAAGCTCAAGGGCGTCCTCAACAAGACCTACACCCAGCTCCAGATCGACCCGGCGAATCTCAGCAGCCTCATCGATCTCATCGCCACCATCCCCTTCGAGCACGCCGACCTGCACGCGAAGGACATCCTCGGGCACGTTTACGAGCCGAGCGGAGCGAGACAGACTGCCGAAGGCAGCCCGAAGGGTGAACGCGGAGGCGTTCATCAATACTTCCTCGGCCAGTTCGCCCTCGCGGAGGGGAAAAAGGGCGGCCAGTATTTCACGCCGAAATCCATCGTCTCGCTGATCGTCGAGATGCTCGAGCCCTACCAGGGCGCGTCTATGATCCGGCCATGGGCTCCGGCGGGTTCTTCGTCCAGAGCGAGCGCTTCATCGAGGAGCACGGCGGCAAGCTGGGCAACCTCTCCGTCTATGGGCAGGAGAGCAATCCCACCACTTGGCGACTCGCGGCGATGAACATGGCCATCCGCGGCATCGACTTCAATTTCGGCAAGGAACCGGCCAACTCCTTCACCAGCGACCAGCACCCCGACCTGCGAGCCGACTACGTGATGGCCAACCCGCCGTTCAACATCAGCGAATGGTGGGACGCGAAGCTGGAGGGCGACCCGCGCTGGCGCTACGGCACCCCGCCGAGGAGGCGGAGGGGAATAGCGGTGGTCGGCGGATGGGCGAGAAGGCGGGGCAACGCGAACTTCGCCTGGATCCAGCACATGCTCCATCACCTCGCGCCGCAGGGCAGCATGGCGCTCCTCCTCGCCAATGGCTCCATGAGCAGCGGCTCCGGCGGCGAGGGGCGAATCCGGCAGGCCACCCATCCCGGACTTCTCGCTCAAGTCTAGTTGCCCCTGCCACACGCCCTCATGGCCCAACTTGAATTCGAGCTTTCCAAACTGGATTCGCGGCTTGCCACCGGCGGCGATGGAGACGCTTTTCAGCGTTTTGTCTTCGAGCTTTACGAGCCTCAGCTACCGCATCTTCATCCTTATCCTGCTGGAGGAAAGGATGGCGGCATTGACCATCTAACGGACGCGCCGGGACAACCGCGCACTGTCGTCGAATGTAAGTTTTGCGGACTGATGGATTCGAGGAGGTGCGCAAGCGGTGGAAGGTCACTGAGGGCAACCTTGCCAAGAATCTCGCGCCAGCCGACAAACCCGCCCAAGCCCAGTATGCGCCGTGGTATCGGACGGATGAGCCAATTACCCGCTACATTTTCACCACTTCAGCGAAGTTGGAGCACCCGGCCCGTTGCGATGAACTGAGAGACCTGATTCGCGATTTCTTCCGCGCTCTAGCGGCAAAGCATCCTCACCTCGCCCACCTCCGCACATTGGTCGTTGAGGTAAATGACTGGAACTACATCGAGGCCCGAGTTCCCTCATTTCTTCGCTTTCGGTGGTTTGTCGGCGAGCGACCTTCCGGTCTGCGATTGCTTGCTTCGGACGACGACGCGGCTCAGGGCTTCAGGGCCTGGCTGCGAAGTTCAAAGCTCCCGTTTTATAGTCGCGCGGTGCATCTCGCCATTGAGCCTGCGCCCTCGGGTAGCGACCTTCCCGATGAGAAGGCGCTGCTGGGGATTCTCGCCACTGAACCCGGCACTCTGGGATTGATTTTGGTAGGGCGTGGCGGTGTCGGCAAAACTCGTCTGGCATTGGAAATCGGACAGACGGCAGCAGCAGATGGATGGAGTGTTTGGGTCGTTCATCGGCGGCTTAAAACCGAGGCTCTCGATCAATTGGCCGCCCGGATGGAACCCGGCAGCCGCGTCTTGCTGGTCTTCGACTACGTGGAAACCCATCCCGAGTTCGCGAACATCGTCCAGCATCTGGCGGATATCGTGGACGACACCGGCCAGCACATTCGCTACGTCGCCACCTGCCGAAGCAGCTACTACAACGCAATCAAGGGAGCTGACCGGCAGCGAGAGATTAAGCCGTCGATGGCCAAGCCATCGACAGAGGCGTGGCTCGCGTCTTACCGGCGCGCCACGGTGAAGCACATCCTTGGTCATGCGGGCATTCCGCTCGACGAACGGAATATCGCGGCCTGTCACGACCTGCCTGTCCTCGCTGCCTTTTTGCACTGGCTGCATTATGGAGGCCGCACCGAGGAGTTACAGTCGCTCCTCGGCGAAGAGGACTTTGGAAAATGGGTCATCCATAGGGTGCAGCTCAGCTTTCCGGGGCGGAAGCTGGATCACTCGCTGGCTCGATTGATCGCGCTGTTTCCGATTCCTGCCCAAGGGCGCTCCGCTCTAACTGACGACGAAAAAGACCTGTTTTACCGGTTGGAACAGGACGGTTGGATTGAGAGGGCGGATGATCCAAGTGCAGGCGAGACTGCCTGGCAAACCGCTCACGACGTGATGGCGGACCAAGTCGCTCTGGAGTGGCTGAAATCCATCGGCGACGCCGCTAACGTGTGGTGCGCGGAGTTGCTGAGGGAAGCGATTCGGTTTCATGCGCTACCGTCGGCACTGCGAAGCCTTCAGCGCCTTGCGGAACATCTGCCAATTGGCGAAGCCGACTGGGAAAAACTTCTCCTGGATGAACCTCAGCGCGCACCAGAATCGTGGCGTGAGCTTCGGTCGGCGCTGCTCCGCACGTCATTGCTTCCCCCCGTTGCCCGAGTTCGGTTGCTCGCCGGCCTTGTTGATGTCTTCTCAGGTGCGGAAGTTGATGCTGAGTTTCAGAGCGCTCTCGGTGACGTGCTCCGCCAACTCGTTGACACGAAGGCCGGGTCGGAACTTGGTGAGAATGAGCGGGGCGCGCTCTTTGGCTGGATTCGCCATGCCATCCCGCATCAGCGAAGTCTGCAATACTTGCGAGCGTGGGCTGTCCGCTGTGCTCCAGATGAGTTCTCCGCGGAGACTCTCAGCTTCATCGTGACCCGTGCGGACAAACTCGCCACGCAATATGTCCTCTGCGCCTGGCTTTACGCGCGACTGCCGACAGATGTTATCGAGCCCGCTCTCAAATCGTGGTGCCAGTCCCATTCTAACAAGACTTGGTTCAGCTTTGTGGCTGAAGCGTGGCTTGGAGGGCACGGGAACCCTGTAGTTATTCAGCCGTTTCTTGGGGTTTGGTTCGAGCGCTTCTTGCCCACGGCACAGGCCTCGTTCGTTTTCTCTTCATGGCTCAAGCACGCGAACGCGCCGGACGTGGTGAAGGAGAGCGTGACGCAATGGCTGGGCGCACACGGGACTTCGCTGGAGGCCAGTCATGTCCTCGGCGCGTGGATTGAGCACGCGAACGCGCCGGACGTGATGAAGGACAGCGTGAGACAATGGCTGGGCGCACACGGGACATCGCTGGAGGCGCAGTTCGTTCTAGCTGCATGGCTCAAGCACGCGAACGCGCCGGA
>DASVRY010000064.1:0-6739 GCA_036388395.1 Chthoniobacteraceae bacterium | reverse complement strand
AGCACCATCTGGGCGAGTACCGCGGGCGGGGCCACAGCTTCCTCTGCAACTTTCACCCCCGGGGATATTCCCGCAACAATCCCCACGGCTTATACCTCCACGGGTTTCACCAACACGGGAAACTACCTCACGACGCAGGCGAGCCCGGCATTCCGCACGCTCTCCTCCTCGATCAGCAACGAAACTTCCTCCACGACCTATTTCAGCTTTCTGTATCGTGTGAATACCGAGGTAGCCGGCAATGGCGGCGGGCTTTCATTCTTCAATGGTGCCACGGAATTGTTCCAGTTTGGTTACGGAGGTGGTAATCAGATCCGGATCGCGCCTGTCGGTGCCACGCAGGTAAACACCAGTGGCACCTACGTTGCAGGCTCCACGTTGTTTATGGTCGGCAAGATCCAGAGTGGTGTTGGGGCTGATACCTTATCCATTCGTTTCTTCCAAGGCTCTGAGGCCTTGGAAACCACGGATGCGGCTGTTTTTTCCGGCACCCAGTTTGCCACGATCAATCACCCGATCCCAAGCGCGATTGATACCATCCGTTTCAATTCGCCGGCGTCTCCAGCAAGCACTCAATCCTTTGACGAATTCCGGATGGGATCGTCCCTTGCTGATGTCACTGCTGTTCCGGAACCTTCCACCTTCGCTACGGTAGCCTTTGGACTGGCTGGTATGTTGGGCATGCGTCGCGCGCGGAATCGCCAGCGCATCTGAGGCGCATCGATAATATTAAGGTTGGCTCGCCGCTCGGTTAGCCACTGCGGATTTCGGTTTACCTTTAGACCCGTCTTCACAGTGCGAAGGCGTCTGTATCTGAGCTCTACTACCAATTCACCTTCCTCCGGACCGGGCGCTGTAGACTGCCCAGAATTCTGGCCGGTTCACGTTCAGCCTCTTACGAAGTTGCCTTGGTTTCGCGAGCATCGGTTGTTCCATTTCGTAGGTTGGTTTAATGAACGGTCGAAAATCGTAGGAACCCAGGACGAGTGACTTGAGCCGGCGGGGTATGACTTGAAGTTGGGTAAGCCGCAAGTCTTCGGGGAGCCGGCGCGCCACTCCGGTTAACTCCGCCCGAAGGACCTGCCGGTTCAATAAGGGTTGGTGGTGCCGGTGCCGTTGGGCGGGGAGAATGCAGGACAGTCGGGTGGTAATGCATCGAGATGAACCCCAATTGGTGTGGAAGATCGTCGTTTGATGTGGGTTTAACGAGTTCACCGGGCTCGCCGTGAAGATGCTGTAGCTGATCAAGCGCGGCCAGTTACTGGAGTCTAATCAGAAGCGCGGGCTGCTTGTCCCCTGCAGTGCATCCGAACCGGTGGGGCGGGGCGTAAAGCGCGCAAAACGCCCTTGACGATTGTTACAACTGAGTGACCGTCGTGGCAGCTCCACTACATTAAAACCCCCATAAGACTATGAAGCTCTATCTCGCGGCAGCGGTCGCGGCGGCAATACTCGCCAATAGTACGCACGCTCAAACTTTCACTGGCAACGGCGGAACAGGATTTGGTGGTACCGTGGGAAATGGCTCTATTTCGGTGAGTCAAAGCACCCCGGGAACCTTGTCGTTTTCCTTCACTCCCGGCGCGACGTTTGATGGCAACGCGCTTGTCCTTTACTTCGATACGGTGAGCGGAGGCTTCACTGACACATCCTCATTCACAGATATCGGAGATCCAGGGCGCGTAGCGATTTCCGGTACTAACACCAGGACGGAAAACAACGTCACAACCACTACTCGCACCCTTCTTCAGTTTCCCTCGAACTTCGCCGCCGACTTCGCGCTGGCCGTTGAACCCGGAACTGCTAATCTATTCCAGCTCAAAGCCGGCGAGGCACACACATTCGTCCAGAATGCGGGGTTGAGCGGATCGGGAACGGGACCGTTCACCTTTAGCCTCACAGGTAGTAATCTCGGCTTGGCGGCAAATCAGCCTTTCCAGTTCGTTGGCTCGTTGATCAGTACGAGCGCCTACCGATCGAATGAGACGTTCGGAACTAGTTCAACCATCCCGGGGAGCGCCGGCGATACGCCTAACGCAGGGTTTACCGGGACAACGACGATCACCCAAGCTTTCACAGCGGTGCCTGAGCCCGGCACGATCGGCCTGCTGGCTCTCTCGACGGTTGGATTAATGGCCATCCGTCGTCGTCGTTAAAACAGTTCAGCGTTCTTACGAAAAGCCCCGCCTCTTCGCCGAGGCGGGGCTTTTTCTTTCATGCTAACAAACGAGGTGATCATCGGTCATATCAGGCGTATTCTCTTTGCTCGGTAAATCCGTGCCCCGCTCTCATGCTTGCCCCCAAATTTTCCTTTTTGCTCTGGTCGCTCGCTGTGCTTCCGCTCGTTGCCGCAGCCGGCGATCAGGTAGACTTCAACTACGATATTCGGCCGATCATTTCGGCGAACTGTTATCACTGTCACGGGCCGGACGAAGGTTCGCGTGAGGCGAAGCTGCGGCTCGACCTACGGGAGGAGGCGATCAAGGAGCGTGACGGAACGACCGCCATTGTGCCGGGAGACCCGGATGCGAGCGAGCTGCTCCTGCGAGTCGCGTCGAAAGATCCGGATGAGGTCATGCCACCGCCGAAGGAAGGCCATGCGCTGACAGCGAAAGACATCGATCTTCTTCGGCGCTGGATCGAACAGGGTGCGGAATACAAACCTCATTGGGCCTTCAGCAAACCCGGGAAAACCCCGGTCCCGCAGGCGCACAAGCCAGGCGCGCCCGTGGCGCATCCGATCGATGCCTTCATCGAGGCCCGACTTGGGTCGAACGGCATGACACTGTCTCCCGAGGCAGACCGGAACACGCTGATCCGGCGGGTGAGCCTCGACCTGATCGGGCTGCCCCCGACGCCGGAGGAGATACAGGCATTCACGACCGACAAGAGCCCCCACGCGTATGGCAAGGTCGTCGACCGCTTGCTCGCTTCTCCGGCTTACGGTGAGCGGTGGGCGAAGATGTGGCTCGATCTGGCGCGCTTTGCGGATTCGACCGGCTACGGATCTGACAAGTTTCGCCTCAATATCTGGCCGTACCGGAGTTGGGTAATCGACGCGTTCAATCGGAACCTTCCGTACGATCAGTTCACCACCGAGCAGCTCGCTGGTGACCTGCTGCCAGGCGCGACGAGGGAGCAGCTCGCGGCGACGGCTTTTCATCGCAACACCATGACCAACGTCGAGGGTGGGACGATCGATGAAGAGTATCGAGTCGCCGCGGTGAAGGACCGAATTGCCACGACATCCCAGGTGTGGATGGGGCTTACCATGCAGTGCGCGCAGTGTCACACGCACAAGTTCGACCCGATCTCGCACAAGGAATACTATCAGTTCTTTGCTGTCTTCAATCAGACGGAGGATAGCGACCGAGAAGACGAGGAGCCGAAGCTACTGCTACCAACTGCGCAAGAGCAGTCCAAAATGGAGGCGCTAAAGGGTGAAATCACGGCGCTGGAGAAGCAGACGACGCAAGATACCGCAGAGCTGGCCCTCGAGCAGCGGACTTGGGAGGCGCAGATGGCGCGTCCCGTCGAGTGGACACCGCTCAGACCCACAGAGATGAGTGCCACCGGTGGGGCAAAGCTGACCCTGCGCGAGGATGGCTCAGTGTTTGTCGAGGGCGGTGGAGCTTTCGACGCGACTTACACCCTCAAGGTGCGCACCGCTGGAAGGAGCTTTACCGCTTTCCGTCTGGAGGCACTTCCTGATCCGGCCTTGCCCGGCCAAGGCCCGGGACGCGGGCGCGATGGGAAAGCATACCTCACAGAGTTCCAGCTGAGCACTCAAGCGGCAGCAAATAAGCCCGCTGTAGGTCGCTTTGTGCGAGTGGAGCTACCCGGAGATGGGCGGATGCTGTCACTCGCTGAAGTGGAAGCATTCAGTGGAGGCAGGAACGTCGCCGGAAGCGGTCGCGCGACCCAGTCATCCGTCGAGTATGGTGGTCCCGCAGAGCTGGCGATCGATGGGAAAACCGACGGTGACTTCAATGTCGCGAAGTCGACCACGCACACGGCAACGGAGGCGAACCCCTGGTGGGAATTGGATCTAGGTCGCGATATTCCGCTTGATCGGGTGGTCGTGTGGAACCGCACCGACACCGGCTTTGGCTCCCGGCTCCGCGACGCTAAAGTGAAGGTCCTGGACAGCAACCGGAAGGAGGTCGGGAGTTTCAATCTCGGAACTGCGCCTGCGGCACGCACAGAGTTTGTCCCGGGCGCCGCGGAGAAGGCGATTGCCTTGCGCAATGCCAGCGCCGATCGGGAGCAGGATGGGTTCGCGGCGAGCGCGGCAATCGATGGCAAAAGCGAATCGCGGAACGGCTGGAGCTTCGGGCAGGAGGTCGGGAAGCCACATACGATCGTTTTCGAAACCGCGGAGCCGCTCGGTGGTGGCGAGACGCTGCTGACCTTCAAGCTCGAACAGAAGTACGGCGAGAACCATACCTTTGGCCGATTCCGTATCTCCGGCACCTTGGCACCACTGCCGGTGCGGGAGCTTCCACCAGAAATTCGCGCAGCCTTGGCCGCGCAGCCCGGAGTGAGAGACGAGGCGCAAAAGAAGGCCTTGTCCGCATACTTCCGCCCCATCTCCAAGCAGCTGGCCCCGAAGTTTGCCCAGCTCGCCGCGAAAAAGAAGGAGCTGGACTCCATCAAACCGGTGGCCTTGCCGATCTTGCGCGAGCTCGCTGCCGAGAAGCGCCGCCAGACGCACCTGATGAACAAGGGCAATTATCTCACGCCCGGAGAGCCCGTCCCACCGGGATTGCCGGCGGCGTTCGCCTCCTTCATGCCGTCGCAGGATGCGCAGAACCGCCTCGGTGTGGCGCGCTGGCTCTTTCATCCTGAGAATCCGCTGACCGCGCGAGTAACGGTGAACCGCTTTTGGTCGCAGCTCTTCGGCACCGGCCTGGTTGCGACAGAGGAGGATTTTGGCACGCAAGGGGCGTTGCCAACTCACCCCGATCTGCTCGACTGGTTGGCGGTGAGCTTTAGCTCCGCGAAATCCGAGCAGCACGGTCTCGGCTGGGATGTGAAGGCGCTCCTACGACTGATCGTGACGAGCAAAACATATCGCCAATCTTCGCGCGTCACACCCGAGATGCTCGAGAAGGACGTGCGGAATATTCTCCTCGCGCGTTACCCGCGCCGGCGCCTCGATGCCGAGGCCGTGCGCGACCAGGCGCTGCAAATTAGCGGTTTGCTGAGCCGAAAGATCGGTGGACCGAGTGTTTATCCGCCGCAGCCGCCGGGACTGTGGAATGTCGCCTTCAACGGCGGGCAGAACGCTTATCCCACAAGCCAGGGTGAGGATCGTTATCGGCGGGGGATCTACACCTTCTGGCGCCGGACAATGCCGCATCCCGCGATGACGACCTTCGACGCACCGAGCCGTGAGAGCTGCACGCTGCGGCGCGTGCCGACGAATACGCCGCTCCAGGCGTTCGTCACCATGAACGATCCGGTGTTCGTGGAGTGTTCCCAAGCGCTCGCCCGCCGTATAGTGCGAGAGGGCGGTGGAGATCTGCGGGCGCGCTTACGATATGGCCTCGAGCTCGCGCTCGGTCGCACGGCTGACCCCGCCCAGATCGAAGCGCTGAGCCGGCTCTACGAAGCAGAGCTGACTCATTACAAAGGGAACGCAGATGCCGCGACGAAGCTTGCGACCGAGCCGCTCGGGCCGCTGCCCCAAGGCGCTGATGCTGCCGAACTCGCCGCGTGGACCGTGGTGGCCAATGTGCTCCTGAACTTGGACGGCGTGCTCATGAAGGGGTAGGCTGATTCCAGTCCTCCCTCTCTACCCTCGAAGCAATCTCTTCCTCATGAACTTCCATCTTCAGCAAGCACGCGCGATCACTCGGCGCGAGTTCCTCACGAACACCGGGCGCTTCAGTCTCGGCGCGATGGCGCTCGGCTCGCTCCTCGGGCCGAACATGCACGCCGCATCCGGTGAGTCGCTGATCAATCCGCTCTCGCCCAAGCCGCCGCCATTGCCGGGGAAGGCCAAGGCGATCATCTACCTTTCGATGTCGGGCGCACCGCCGCAGCAGGATCTCTTCGATTACAAACCGAAGCTGAACGAGTTCAACATGAAGGAGTGTCCGCCGGAGCTCCTGAAGGGGCAGACGTTCGCCTTCATCAAGGGAACGCCGAAGCTCCTCGGGTCTCCTTACAAATTCGCGCAATACGGTCAGAGCGGCTCATGGGTCAGCGAGATGCTCCCCCATTTCACCAAGATCATCGACGACGTGGCGGTCGTGCGGTCGATGAATACCAACCAGTTCAACCACGCACCGGCGGAGCTTTTCCTCTACACGGGCAATATGCTCGCGGGCTCTGCTTCGCTCGGCTCGTGGCTCACCTACGGCCTCGGCTCGGAGAATCAGGATCTTCCCGGTTTTGTCGTGATGCTGAGCGGCGGAACGGATCCGACCGGCGGAAAGAGCCTTTGGGGCTCCGGCTTCCTTCCGAGCGTCTACCAAGGCGTGCAGTGTCGTGCTGCCGGTGAGCCGATCCTCTACGCGAGTAATCCAGCTGGGATGAGCCGGGAGACGCGCCGCCGCTCCCTGGACGCACTGAAGACGCTGAACGAGGCGGAGGCCCAGACCTTTGGCGATCCGGAAACTGCGACCCGCATCGCGCAGTACGAACTCGCTTACCGGATGCAGATGTCCGTCCCGGAGGTGATGGATATTTCGAAGGAAAAGCCAGAGACCCTCGAGATGTATGGAGCGAAGCC
>DASVRY010000063.1:0-4991 GCA_036388395.1 Chthoniobacteraceae bacterium | reverse complement strand
GTGAATCACGGAAAGTCATCCGTCGTCTCCACCCTCGCGGAAAATGATCAGGTGCGGATCAGTTCGATGCCGGGCGAGACGGTCGAGTGCCAGCGTTTCTGGCTGTTCGATCTGTTCGTTTTTTACGACACGCCTGGCTTTCAAAACGCGCTGGACGCTTTGCCAGAGCTGAAAGCAGCAGGTGAGGCGCGCGAGCCGCTGGCCATTTTCAGAGACTTCGTCGCACGGCACAAAGACCAGCCGGAGTTCGAAGCTGAGTGCGTTCTTTTTGGTCCGGTGCTCGAAGGCGCAGGCGTGGTCTACGTAGTCGATGGCTCCGAGCCGGTGCTCGAGATCCACGCCGCTGAGATGGAGATCCTGCGGCTCACTGGACAGCCGCGCCTCGCGATCATCAACCGCACAAGCACCGACGACCACATTGCCGAGTGGAAGCGGCGACTCGGGCTCCATTTTAACGCGGTGCGGGAATTCAACGCGCACGACGCGCGCTTCGCCGATCGGCTGGAGCTCCTCGAAACACTGGCTGGCATTGAGCAAAACTGGAAGCCGAAGCTGATGCAGGCGGTCACGATTTTCCGTGAGGAATGGCAGAAGCGCCTCGGTGAATGCGCGGAGATCATTGTGGAGCTGATCGTTGATTGCCTGACGCATCAGGAGGTCGCGGCGAGTTCCGATCTGGCGTCCCGGCGAACGGTGGTCGGCGAGGAGCTGAAGCAGCGGTATCTCACCGCGGTGAGTAGCCGTGAGACGAAAGCGCATCAGGAGGTAATTCGCCTCTTTGGCCACAGCCGGGTGAAGGCTGAAGCGACGGCGGAGCATCTCTTCGATTCGTCGCTCTTCAGTGACGAGACATGGCGCGCCTTTGGGCTCGATGAAAAGCAACTGCTCGCCGCTGGCGCCATTAGTGGCGCGGCCGCAGGCGTGACCTTTGACCTTGCCACCGCTGGTCATTCCATTGGCCTGCCGACGCTGATTGGGTTTGGCGTGGGAGCCGCCAGCGCGTTCTTTTTCGGCAAGCAGCGCCCGGAGCTAAAAGTGACGCTGCCCGGTTGGGGACAGAATGTTCGCCTTGGCGGAAGTGCGCTAAAAGTGGGCCCTTACAAAGCGGTGAACTTCCCATGGATCATCCTCGATCGCGCGCTGGGCACCTTTGCATTTGTGGTGAATCGCGCCCATGCGAAACGGGATGAGGTGACGATCAATTCCGCGCAGATGAAGGCGATGATGGATGCGGCAGGCTTTGCCACCGCGTGTTGGAGCGACACGCAACGGCGCGAGTGCGAGCGGATCTTTGCAGCGATTCGCGCCGGCAAAGTAACGCGCGAGCATCGCAGCACCTTGGCGGAGACGATCCGCGGGAAGCTGGTGGAAATCAGCAGCACGCGGATGGGGTGAGGCCACCGGTCAGCGCGGGCGGAAGAGCAGAGAACTCAACTCGCGTGGCCTTCGAAAATGTTGGGTCATTCTGAGTGGAGCGGCATGCGCCTTAGCGACTGGAGCGCAGTCTAAGAGCCGAGGTTACGCGAGACAGCGCTGGGGAGGATGTGGGCGGCGCAACGGATACCCCGTGACTCAGGAAACTCTCTGAGGTGAAGCACATGCCGCCGTGAATCGGTCGTGACGCCACGGGGTCCCTCGGCTCCGCTCGGGATGACTGTAAGGTGCGGGGCGCCTGTTGAACTTTTTAAGCCCTATTTCTTACTTCCGTAGATCTCGTTCAGCAGCTCCGCTAGCCGGTATCCGGCGAGGGCGATCCGCTCCTGGGCGAGCCGCCGCGACTTGTGCGCGAAGTCTGGTGTGATCGGCGTGAGGGAGTGATCACTAGCTTCACTGCCGACCGGATAGGCGAACTTGCAGCCCAATGTATGGCTCTCACGAGCCCACGCTTCAGCTGTCTTAGCTGCGGAAACGTTCGCAAAATGGCTGGGCGGGAACCGCGCCGTGATCTTTGCCGCTTCCGCAGCGATGATGCCCTCGCCTGCTGCTTTCGGCCGCTCGGCGATGGTCGGCGACAGCCACACCTGCAGCACCTTTTCATCCTCGCCCTGGTCGAAGCGAAACGCTGCGTCCCAGTAGGCATGGAGATTCGGGACAGTGCCATTCCACAGGTCGGTAAAGGGAACGCCAGAGATGAGCACGCCGTTGCCGCCGCGGTCACCGCGATCGGTGGCATGCATCGGTTGATGGATATCTCCGATAAAGTGGATAACCATCGCGAGGGCCTCTGCCGCTTTCTCGGGGGCTACATCTGCCGTGCGCAACGTCGCCAGTGATCCCTCGATCGCCCAAACGATGTGCGGTGGTGGCGGAAGTTCAAAGGCGCTGCCGTCCGCACTCCAGGGGACGTTCACATAGTGCCACTTGCCCCATGCATAACCTTTTTTGGACCGCATATCATCCATCCAGCAGCCAGCGGTGATGAAGTTATACGGCTGCCCTTCGTTATAAGTTGCCTCGAGCGTTCCGACTAGTGCCCCCACACGTTCCCTTGCGATTGGTGTGCATTGCTCCCACGCAATCTGTCCGACAAGCATATGCCCCGATGGATCCCAGCCGACCGCCGTCGCCGCCAGTCTCAGCAGCCCCACTGCCGCCAGACCCCCGAGCCGGAATTTCATAGCGCCTCGACAATCTTGATCTGGTCGAGCTTGTTGATCTTGATCTGCAGAGCGCCGTTGTATTCCTCGATCTTGCCAGTGACGCGCACCTTCTTTCCGACAAACTGGGCAAGCTTCTCCTTCGTGAAGGTGGAGCCTTCGCTGTAGTTCAGAAAGAAGACAAGTCCGAGTGCCTTCTTGTAATCGTCGGCAAAGTTTAGATAGCGGACAACGCCGGCGCGGTTCTCGCCCTGCATTGCGATGATACCTTCAGCCGTCGCCTCTTTGCCGAGAACCGCGCGGAGCGCGTCGAGGTCGGTAGCGTCGACGACATCAACGGCATCTTTCTCTTCCCTGGCGGCGACCGAAGAAGGGACGGCCACCGACAACGCAAATGCCACGGCAAAGAACATTGGGGACACGCGGATATTCATATCTCTAGCAGGCTTAGCTTTAGACCTTCACGGCTGGATTTGGACTTATTAAAGCGAGCGAATCCGGATGCCTGCAATAGCGGCACGGGTGCGGAATGACGCAAGGCCGAATGGTTGCGAGAGCTCTATCTCACCGCTTCGCATGCCGACTTTCCGTCCCTGCAAGTCGACATCGATCTGTTGCTCGTCATCGATCCAGGCAGAAAGCTTCTCCGGCGTCACCCGCACTCGGATCTTGTACCAGCGGCCTTTCTCAAACTTCAGGAACTTTGCCGTCTCGTTTTCCGAAGCATCGTTTCCATCGAGGCTCGAGAACCCGACGAGTCCCCCGCCCCACCCGCCCACGACGAGCGTGCCCGACGCTTCACCTACGGGAATGGTAACACCGCAAAAGAAGTCACTGCCCTCCTGACGCATCGCCTTCAACTCCAGTTCGTAGTTCGTCCGAGGTGGATCACCGGTGAACGATATTCCTGTGAGATCGCTTCCCGCGCCCAAGATGAGGCTCCCATCTTTGATCGAAACTTCGCCCCCGCCCGAGAACTTCGTTTCTTTCCAGCCGGCGAGACTCTTGCCATCGAAGAGCTCTTTCCATTCGCCCGCCGCGGAATTGGAAATGCCGACGCCAAACGCCTCGCGCATGCTCGCGAGAAGGCGCGGGACGGCCGTGGATGGATCCTCCGGGGCTTCGTATTCGAGTGCGACCCACCCCTGATAACGTGCTTCGCGCAGGAGTGTCGCGACCCGCGTGAGATCGACTGGCTCTTTTTCCTTTTTGCCCGCGCGATGGATGTGCGGCTTCACCTGCACGTTCACTGCATAGGGGGCGCAGCGAGCGAGATCAGCATAAGGCTCAGCCGTGTGGAAGTTTCCGGTATCGAGGTTGATGCCGAGCCACGGGCTTTTCACCGCTTGCACGATCTCCAGCAGATGCTCAGGCGCGGCGACAATCCCACCGTGATTCTCCACACCGAGAAAAATCCCGCGCGCTCCGGCATAGGCTGCGCAATCTTCCAGCGCCTCGATGCAAAGCTTCCGAGCTTCCTCCGCAGGAAAGCCCTCCGGCGCCACGCCGGCGAAAACCCGAATGTGCGGTGCCCCGAGCACGGCGGCGTGATCAATCCAGAGCTTCACTGCGGCAATTTGCTTGTCGCGCTCCTCACCACGCGGGAGGGCAAAGTTGTTTCCGACGGCGGTGCCACTGACACTGACCCCGCGGAGAAAGCAGTGCCGCCGGAGCTCACGCAGGGCCTCATCCGTGACATCTTTCGGGAAATAGTAGCTCGTGAGTTCGGCTCCTTCGAGGCCGTGCTCCGCGCAGTAGTCCACGAACTCGGTCATCGCCATTGGATTCTCGGGCGGCTTCGCCTTTGGGTCCTGGCTATGCAAGAAGCGGTGCCTGAACGAATAGACCGCAAGACTCAGCCGCACACGAGGCAGCCCTGAGCGGGAGAAGGGCTCCGGCAGGGCGTGCAGCGGCAACGCCAGGCTGCCCATCGCTGCGCTCGTGAGGCGGAGAAAGCTTCGACGTGAGAACGGGGACATTCTTGAGGTAAGTTACTTAAGTGAAGTCAGCGAGGCGACGTATTCAAGGATATCGCGGATCTCACGCTTCGTAAGCAAGTCGCCCATCGGGGGCATGCCGCTGGGGGCGTTCTCGCGCTCTTTGATCTCGGCCTTCTTGATGACTACAGGAGCTGCGCCAGGCACGGTGGGGACGAGGGTAAGATCGTCATTCGTCTCCGCTCTGATGACGCCCATCTGCATGTCGCCGTTCTTCAGCGTCACGAGGAGCGATTGAA
Source organism: Chthoniobacteraceae bacterium (assembly GCA_036388395.1). GTDB lineage: Bacteria > Verrucomicrobiota > Verrucomicrobiia > Chthoniobacterales > Chthoniobacteraceae > DASVRY01. The sequence goes on along the minus strand of DASVRY010000063.1, from coordinate 158 downwards.
AACCTTCGGCGATTTGGGCCGCGGGAACGACGATCGACTCGAGCAGATATCTGCGATCCTTGCGGGCGCCGATCCCGGTGAGATCTGGTCCCGCTTCACCGCCGGCACCTTGCACTTTGTGGCAGCGGAGGCACTGAGCCACCGCGTGCTCCTTGAAG
>DASVRY010000062.1:0-1994 GCA_036388395.1 Chthoniobacteraceae bacterium | reverse complement strand
CTCCCCCGAGAGCCCACAGAACCCCGAGGCGTTCACTTTCGACGACCTCATTTAAACCCCAATCCATCGACCCCACGACCATGTCAGACGAAACAGAAAATCCAGAATCGCCAGAGAACGCCGCCGAGCCCCGGGCCACGCTCTCGACCGCCCACATCCACTTCACCCCCAGCAAGGTGATGGAAGCCTATACAGCCAAGCTGGCCGCAGGAGATGTGACCCGCGTCCAGGTGGATAAAATCATCTGGCTGCTCACCGTGGGCAAGGTGGAGAAGCTGAACCTTGCACGACTGGGCGAGCGAAGCCGGTTCGACGAAAGCACGCTGCACAAGATTTTCTCGGGGAAATACGGCGCCTCGCTGGTGAGCATCTGCGAGCGGATCGACAAGTTCCGCGAACTCTGGGAGCAGCGCCAGGCGATCACCCGGGCGGACTTTGTGGAGACCTCGCTGGTGCGCAAGATTTGGAAGGTCTGCGACGCGGCGATTCTTTTCCAGACGATCTATCCGATCTATGGCGACACCCAGACCGGCAAGACGGAGGCGCTGGCGCGCTACACGAAGGATCATAATCACGGCCGCACGGTCTATGTGCGGATGCCATCGGGCGGGCACCTCTCCCTCTTCCTTTACGCGCTGAATAAGGCGCTCTTTGAAAACTACTCCGGCAACGCGCACCGGATGCGGGAGCGGCCGATGGAGGTGCTCAACGATCAGCGGTTGCTGATCATCGATGAGATCCATCAGACGGTGGTCTCAACCGGTAGGGAGCCCGGGGCGCGGATCAACACGATCGAGTATATCCGCGAACTCTGGGACCGGACGAAGTGCGGCTTGGTGGTCTGCGGCACCAACGCCTTTGCCAATGAGCTGAAAAGCGGTCGCAATGAGGCTTTCCTTGAGCAGTTCCGTCGTCGGGGGTTCGATCCGCTCCAGCTCCCGGCCCGGCTTTCCTCCCGCGACCTGGACAAGATCGCCGCCGCCTACGGTCTGCCGAAAGCGGATGAGACGGCCGCCGCGCTCCGGCTGCAGGTGGTCACCCACAACGGCCTGCGCTACTACACCAACCTGCTGAAAGCCGCTTCGCAGTTTGCGGACAAGCGGGGCGCCCAGATCGAATGGCGCCACTTCATTTCCGCCCACGATGTGCTCAGCAAGATGGACGTGAAGGAGGACGAGGAATGATGAAGCAAATGACCGACCTGCAGCCGGTGGAGCAGGCATCACGGGCGCTCCTTCACATCCTGAAACAGATCCGGGATAACCCGAGCGTCGGATGGTATTGCGGGCTCGGCACGCAATCGTTCGCGCTGCTGACCGAGGCTTACAGCACGATCAAAGGGATCGATCTGGAAGAGGTGCGCGAGGAGTTCCAATGCCTGGACGCGAAAAACCCTGCAGCGCCTGAGGAGGACGAGGAATGAACTCGCTCCACCTCGCCGCTCAGGCAAGTGCGGCACGGCTGGCCCGCTTTCGCCGCAAGCGGCTCCAGCAAGTGGCGGCGATGCTCCAGCAGCCGGATCCCTGCATCGATGATGTGCTCTTTGGGATGAGTTCCTCCATGGGCCTCGCGTTTCACATCCGCTCGATGGTGCCGATCCTCACCCCTCACCAGTGGCAGGAATTCGATGCCGAGTTGCGCCGCCAGGATGCCGCATTCCAGCAGGCAACCGAGGCGGTGGTTTTCCCCTCCCACTTCTCTCACGCGGTCTCCCTCGCCGCTCACTCCTAACAACCCCCACACAGCCCCAATCCATGCCAAACGAATTCATCCCCTTCATCGCTCCAAAGCGGAGCGAATACCGCAACACGATCTGCGCCATCAAGCTGAGCGAAACCTCGCTCGAATTTGCCTCCGCGCTCAAAGCGCTCGCCGTGCAGGAGGTGCCCCCGCATCTCGCCGCTGGTCTGCGCAACCATCTCACGATCCTCGCCACTGAGATCGCGACCACCCTCCAGCGCCCTGACCTCCAGCCCTCCACTCAGTCCACCGCC
>DASVRY010000061.1:0-2099 GCA_036388395.1 Chthoniobacteraceae bacterium | reverse complement strand
CTGAGCCGGCGACGCGTCTCCGGCCGACGCGGCATTCGCGTTCGCTACGCCTGCGCCCGCCTCGGAAGGTGGGTGGTCCGCTGGCGCTGGGCCGGCACCACCGCCAGTCGCAGATCCGAGACGTGAAGCACCGCTGGCGATGTCGTAGATCATCTCAGCAAGGAGCAGTTGCTGGGCCGGCTCCACCGGGCGGGGCGTGCCGCGGGCGTGCCTTCGCACCGAAACCAGGTCCTGCAGCTGCCGATAGGCGGGATCGTCGTCGCGGCGAGCGTAGAGCTCGTTGGAAAGCAGGTCCAACCCCTCCTGCACGTCGTGCTCGGCTCCCGCGCCACCGGTGCGTCCAGACGCCCGGGAAGCCATGGCTGCGGCCCGCATCACCCGCTTGGGCAGTGGATCGGGACCGAGGAACTCAGTCATCCTGGGCGTGTCGTTGGCGCTGACCGCGAGAAAGTCGTTCCGAGCCTTCTGCGTGAAGGATAGCGCACCCGCCACGAAGCGATCAGTGGACCTGACGCCCGCCCCCGGGATCCCCTCAGCCTCGGCAGCGGTCACGAGGTCGCGAAAGACGTTCGCCGTGAAGAACTCGCGGTGCCCGTCTTTGTGAACGTCGCATACCAGTTCGGCTTCGGTCACAGCCACGACGCTGACGGAAGGCTCGGAACCGGTGCGGTGGAGCACCCTCATTAGCTTCACCTCCAGTCCGGAGACCCACTCCGAGAAGAGCTGAAGCCATCGCCACCTCCCGATTGCGTGTGACAAGTCGGGGAGAACGACGACGAGGTCGACATCGCTGCTGTCGATGAACTGGGCACCACCCCTGTAGATCAGCGAGCCGAACAGATAGACCGCCCTCGCGCCATAGTTGTCGACCGCGGATTTAGCGAACTCGCCTAGTACGGCATTGACCTTGGCAGGATCGGCGGCATGCATCGAAATTCTCTACCCGTGGATGGGCGTTGGGACAACGCTCAGCGGGGAGCGATCTCATCGTCGGGAAGCCACGCCATGAGGTGCCGTCCGAGGTGAGCCCCAAACGGCAGCAGCAGCAAGTGAAATTGCTCTTCCGCTCTATGAACGAAGGCGGCTCACGCCTGCTCAGCGCCCGGAAGCGGACCGGCAGCTTTCCACCAGATTCGCCGCTCGGTAATCGGCGGCATTGCGCCGGTATAGGGTCAGGCGCTTGAGCCGTTGCGGCATGCTGCAGGCACAGAGTGGCGGTCTGGAAGTCAGGCGCTAAGACGGCCGGCCGCCATCGCTTTGATAAAGTCCTGAAAGCCCGTCTGCCCGCCCCCACCGCGTGCGCCGGTCCACCGAAAACTTCGCACACTTCCGCCACTTACCCGGACGCCACTGCAGTCCGAGCAGGTGTTCTCCAGAGACTCGTGAGAGAGTGGTGCCACGCAAAGGACTCGAACCAGCAACACCATCGCGCCGCCTCTAAGCGGCGGAGATCGGGCACTCTTCTGGTGAGGACTGTCCTTTTCGAGCGTCTCCGTGACTGCCAGTGCGGCGCTCGCCTGCCCGCCGGGTAAGCTCAACGAAGCTACTGCTTCAGCCGTAGCGCCCCTAGGAAGTCGCGCTTGCCCAGCTTCATCCCCTGTGCCCGCAGAATCGCGTACGCCGTCGTCGCGTGGAAGTAGAAATTCGGCTGCGAAAACGAGAGCAGAAAATTCGCACCGTTGAATGGCATCTTGGTGTCTCGGAACGCGAACTGAGTGTCGCCGTCCGCCAGCGCATCGATTGCGTCGCGGTCCATGGCCTTTAGGTTAGTAATTGCTGATTGCAGCACCTGGTGCAGACCAGCAAAGCTGGTCGGCCACGGTGACATGTCCGGCGAGAAGGTACCTGCACGTACTCCCTCAATTCCGCCGAAAGAGTGAGCAGCGCAGGATTTCACTTGATAACCGAACGGCAGCATGTCGGGCGCGAGCCGCGCATCGATCAGATCAGCCTCCGCTCTAGCCTGTTCGGCACAGAACGCCTCCGCCTTGGAGAGCAACGCGTCGATCGATGTCAGGATCTGCAGGTTGGATGGTACTACGGCGTCGTAAAGGGAGAACTGCATAATCCTACTCCGACTGTGTTTCAGGCACTATGCG
>DASVRY010000060.1:0-2046 GCA_036388395.1 Chthoniobacteraceae bacterium | reverse complement strand
TAGCCGAGGACTGGTGCCTGTTCCGGAGCGGCGCTCCCGACGTGCCGGCAAAAGGCGGCAACTCGCAGCGGCGGCACACTACTGTTTCTGGTGACTGCGCGCGCCCTGCTCGTCCCGCCTTGCCCCAACGCGCGCTTGGAATTTTCGTATGAGGAAGAAAACAACGGTCCTGGTGGTGGACGATCACGAGCTCATCCGCCGAGGTGTGCGTCACCTGCTCGAGGCGCATCCAGATTTCGAGATCTGCGGCGAGGTGGGTGACGGCCGGGCGGCCGTGGAGCTCGCCCGAACCCTCCGCCCCGATGTTGCCGTCGTCGATATGTGCATGCCCGGCTTGAACGGCTTTGAAGCCACACGACAACTCCGGCGTGCCGTGCCTTCCCTCGAAGTCGTCGCGATTTCCGGAAATCAATCCGTCCAGTTCGTCGATCAGGCTATCGGAGCAGGCGCGCGCGGCTACGTCTCCAAGAACGCTCCCGGCGGGGTTCTTCTGTCCGCCGTCGAAGCGGCGCGCGAGCACCGCCCATTTTTCGATCCTGAAGTCTCGCTCGCGGGTTACGCGGCGCTCCAACGGCTCGCGCCAGCCGCTGCGAAGCGCCCCACCTCGGAGCTTACGCGTCGCGAGCGCGAAACCCTGCAGTTGCTCGCCGAGGGCATGTCCAACAAAGAGGTCGCCCGCACCATGAGCATCAGCGTGAAAACCGTGGAGACGCACCGCGCCCGCATCATGGCCAAGCTCCAGGTGAATTCGATCGCAGATCTTGTCCGCTACGCCATTCGGAACAACATCGCACAAGCGTGATCCAAGGCAGCGCAGCAGCCGGTGGTCTGCGCCTTCAGCCAGTCACGTAATCACGCCCTGCGCAGACAACTGCGCTCTCGCAGCCAATTCCAATTCCCTCACCCGATCGGAAGCTAGACTCCCAGTTGACCGCTATATGCGCGTCACATATCCTCTTTCGCGAAAAATAAACGGGCTGTGGCTCAGCTTGGTAGAGCGCTTCGTTCGGGACGAAGAGGCCGCGGGTTCGAATCCCGCCAGCCCGATCAGCTTTTCTCTAGGCAGTAGATTCAGGCTGGGCCTTAAGGATGCGATCAAGTAGCGCGAACAAGCCGGCTTTCTGCAGCGGCTTGGATAGGTAGTCGTCCATTCCGCCTGCGAGGCAGCGTTCGCGGTCGCCCGCCATGGCGTGCGCCGTCATGGCGGCGATTGGCGTGTGGCGCCCGGTGGATTGCTCAGCCGCTCGGATGAGCCGTGTGGCCTCGAATCCATCCATATCCGGCATCTGCACATCCATGAGGATCACGTCGAAACGCTCTCTCAAGGCGGCAGCGACGGCCTCCCGGCCATTCGCGGCATGGACCAGCGTGTGCCCGCACTTTTCCAGAATCGCGGTGGCGAGTGCGCGGTTCACGACGTTGTCTTCGGCGAGCAGGATGCGGAGGCTCGCCTGGCCCGCGGGGAACGACCCGGCGCTTACCGGAAGGCGCGTCTCACCCAGCGCCCGCGGCTGCAGCCGAGTGCCTACCCCAAACCATGCTGTGAAGTGCTCTCGATCCAAATCTTCCCCCGCATCTTCTCGACCAACCGAGAGACAATCGCCAGGCCCAGCCCGGTGCCGCCGTATTGGCGGGTTGTCGAGCCGTCCACCTGCGCGAACGTCTCGAATACGGCCTCCAATTTTTCTGGTGGAATGCCGATGCCCGTATCTGCCACCGAGAAATGCAGGCACTGTTCCGCACTGCCATTTTCCTGGACCTCGGCCTGCAGCACCACCGCGCCGTCTTGAGTGAATTTCAACGCATTATCGGTGAAGTTGAGCAGGATCTGGCGCAGCCGTAGGGGGTCGCCGATGAGTTGATCTCCCACCTCAGGGGCGATCTTGGTTTCTAGCCTGAGCCCCTTTTGCTCCGCGCGAATTCTCAACGGTTTGAGCGTCTCCTCGAACAACTCCCGGAGGTCGAACTCGATCGCTTCCAGCTCCATTTTACCCGCTTCGATTTTGGAGAAATCGAGGATGCCATTGATCAGCGTCAAAAGGGCGT
>DASVRY010000059.1:0-1593 GCA_036388395.1 Chthoniobacteraceae bacterium | reverse complement strand
TACACATCAGCGATCGACACGGAAATCGTCATGTGATCTAAGGGAGGCATGGCGTCGCTCAACAGTTCGGAGCTTTTGGACGAGTATCAGGATCTGGATCTTGGCGATGCCCGGCTTAATCAGCGAGTACGACTGATTTTGCCGAGGTTGGCGTCGAATCCGGCCCAGAGTTTTCCGGAGCAGATGGGCACCGATGGGCAGCGGGAGGCCCTCTACCGTTTCTTTCAGAATCCTAAGGTCACGATCGATGCTCTGCTCGAAGGGCATCGCGCGCAGACTCAGAGGCGGATGACGGGCTCACCGGTCGTGCGGATCGTGCACGACACGAGCGACTTTATGTTCAAAGGCCAGCGAGAGGGGCTGCCGACAGTTCACAAGGAAGCGAAGGGCTTCTCCGCACATTTTACGCTGGCCGTTGCAGCCGATGAGAGTCGTGAGCCGCTGGGTGTTCTGGGGCTGTTCCCGTTCTTTCAGAAGCAAGAGTTGCAGGGGCTGACGCAAAGCGAAAAGACAAAGAGGCACAAAGAAACACCTCGCAAAGCCAAAAAGTCGAGCCGATGGGAGACTCAAGCTGTCGAGACCAACAGCTACCTGCCAAGCGACACCAGGGCGATCCATCTCATGGACCAGGAGGCCGACGATTACAGCGTGTTCAGTGCGCTGTGCGCCGCATCGTTGAGCTTTGTGATCCGAGTCGAGTCTCGGCGGCTAACCATCGAGAAGGTACGTGCAGACGAGCTCTTGTCCGCACTTCCTGCAACACTATTTCGCGAAGTCCCGATCGCGCTGCGATCAAAAGCGCAAGCGAGCAAACAGCATCCGCAACGCAAGGCGCGGATTGCGGCGCTGAGTGTTCGCGCCTCTGCGGTCACCTTGAAGAAGCCGTTGAGCTCCCCTGAAGCCGTGTGCGACACCGTTTCGCTCAACGCGGTGCACGTGTTCGAAGCCTCGCCGCCGGCAGGAGAAGAGCCGACCGAATGGATGCTTTTCACTACTGAACCGGTTGGATCCATCGAGGAAATCGCCGCGGTAGTTGACCACTATCGCGCACGATGGGTCATCGAAGAGTACTTCAAAGCGCTGAAAACAGGCTGCAGCTTCGAGAAGAGGCAGCTCTGCTCCTATGAGGTTCTGCTGCGCGCTCTCGCCCTGTTCGTCCCACTCGCGTGGAAGCTCCTCCTGCTCCGAAATCTCGGACGAGACAACGCTTCACGCCTCGCCACTAAAGTTTTCAGCGACGAACAACTGCGATTGCTCCGCGCAATCCTCCGTGAACGTCGACGAGAACTCCCCGACAATCCCACCGTGCGCGATGCGATGCTCGGCATCGCCGCCCTCGGCGGCCACATCAAGAACAACGGAGATCCCGGGTGGCAGGTTCTCGGCCGCGGCTTGCATCGATTCTCTGAGTACGAACAAGGCTGGAACCTCCGCGCGGGATGTGATCAATCTTGAGGCGCGTGCAACCAGTTTTCGCGGCGAAGGAGTCCCCCCTCGCAGCCCGCCACTCCGGCGCGCACTGCGCGTGGCCGAGGGACCTCACCGCGTTGGCCGGTCGTGTGGCAACCGCGGTGAGGCCCGGACTCCTTGAAA
>DASVRY010000058.1:0-5355 GCA_036388395.1 Chthoniobacteraceae bacterium | reverse complement strand
TCCGTTCGAAGCGACTGTAGAGGCTGCGGATGTAGCGTTTGGAAAAATCGATCGCGAACTCGGTCACGGTTCGGCCAAGGAATTTCTGCGCCGTGCGAAGGTAAGCCTCGGGAAAGTGCGAGTGGTAAAAGCCGACAACAGGAATTCCCAAACCCGCTCCTGAATGCACAGCTTTCCACGCCACCTGATAAGGGTCCCCGCTCTCGATGATCGCGGGTTGCTCGCGCTCCAGAACGCGTTCAATCGCCTCGAGCCGGATCAGCATCCGATAGCGCGAAGTGCGGGAGATCAGCGGCGAGGCGATGGTGTAAGTGCGGGAGCGCTCGCTGGTGATCACCTCGTCGTGCTCGCCGGGAATGATCAGGATGTGCTCATCCGCGCCGGTGCGCTCGACAATGTGCCGGCGTTTCTCGGAAACGTAGCGTTTCACTCCCCCGCTCACGGGCGAGTAGAATTGGGTAAGATCGCAGACCTTCAAGCTGCTCCTTTTAGCCGGTGGGGCTCTGCACCGCGATCAGGCATTACGGTTGCGGCCATCGTCGCCGCACGCCGTATCGGTCGAAGACAGGATCAGCGGAGAGCAAGGTGAGATCTCGCCGCAGGGCTTGAGCGGCAAGGAGACGATCGAATGGATACCGATGATGGAACGGCAGCGTAGTGAGCAGGTCGAAATCCTCCGCTTCTGGCGCGAGCACCTCAATTGCATTTCGTTCAAGGAGGTGCTGCAGCGGGAGACCCGGAGAGTAGGGCAAGCAGCTTCCCAAGGGAGATCTTGATCGCCATCTCCCAAGGTGTGCCGAGGCTGATGCTGCACGAATTGCCGGTTGCCTCGATGAGTCCACCACGGTTTGTGGCAGACGCGGATCATCGGCGAAAAATCAAATCAGCGCGTGGGTATCCAGCAAGAGCCGCATCAGCGCCTCAGGCTTCCGGCGGTTGCTCTGCCACCTTCATCATCTCAGCGGTGCTCAGCTCGTAATCTGCGAAGTCTTCCAGCGGCGCATCAAAATCTCCGGCGATGAAATAATCGGGAGACGCCGCGCAACCCCGCACCCGCTGGAACGTTGACGCAACCAGAGGAGCCAACTGCACGACCGGCTTCCCGTGCTTGGTCAGCAGAATGGGTGTCTGGCTTTGCACGACCTCGTCAACCAACTTCGAGAGTTGCGACCTTGCTTCAAAGACGCCGACCTCTTTCGCTTTCATGGCCGGAATTTGGCCAGCCTAGCTAGATGCTGCAACGACTTCGTGCGGCGTGGCACTGGTCCGCGCCTCTAGGTCGGTGAGGTAATGCTCCGCATCCAGGGCCGCCGCGCAGCCCTGACCGGCGGCTGTGATTGCCTGGCGATAACGACGATCTGCGACGTCGCCGGCCGCAAAGACACCAGCGACATTCGTGTAGGTGCCCTTCTGCTGAAGCAGGTAGCCGTCTTCATCCATCTCCAGCTTGCCCTTGAAGGGGATGGTATTCGGCACGTGACCGATGGCTACAAAAACGCACTTTGCCTCCAGTTCACTGATCTCTCCGGTAACCGTATCCTGCAGCTTTAGACCGCGCATTTCTCCTGTCTCGTCGGTGAGATACTCGATCGGCGCGGAGTTCCAGACCGGCTCCACTTTCGGATTCGCGAGCACCCGCTCCGCCATGATTGGCGAAGCGCGTAGCTTGTCGCGCCGGTGGATGAGGTAAACCTTCGAGGCAAACCGGGTGAGGAAATTCGCCTCTTCCGCCGCGGAGTCGCCGCCGCCGACCACGCAGACCGGCACATTTCGATAGAAAGCGCCGTCGCAAGTCGCGCACGAGGTGAGCCCATGGCCGATGAGTTCCCGTTCCCGCGGTAGCCCCAGCCAGCGCGCTGACGCTCCGCTGGCGATGATCAGCGTCTTCGTCTCGATCCATTTGTCATCCACGAGAAGCCGCACGTGATCTCCATACGGCTCAAAGCCAGTCACCGAAGCATACTGAAAGCGTGCGCCGAAGCGTTCGGCCTGGGCCTTCATGTTCATGATCAGCTCCGGGCCATCGATGCCATCGCGAAAGCCGGGGAAATTCTCGACCAGCGTCGTCGTGCTGAGCTGCCCGCCGGGTTCGTGTCCTTCGAGGACGAGCGGCGAGAGAGCGGAGCGGGCGGCATAGATAGCCGCGGTCAGCCCGGCGCACCCAGTCCCGACGATGATCATTTTTTCCATAGAAGGAGCGAAGTTAAGCGGGGAGCCGCAGCTGGCGCAAGGGGCGGTCTGCGATGCCACGAGCGGGATGTAACGCGAGGCCGGTCCTCCTATTCGCAGCCGTGGATCACCAACGCTCAGGATCCGCGTGGTTTTTCGCCTCGCCACGTTGCGCTGATCTGCTTCATTCGGAACAGCGTTCCCTCCGTGGGAGCGACTGAAAATTTAAACCACTGCGTCACCATGGCCAAAGGCAACAACAGTCACAAAAAGGAAGTTAAGAAGCCGAAGAAGGAAAAGCCAAAACCGCTGCCGACGCGCCGCGGCACCTGATTTGGAGCGGACGCGCAGCAAGGTTCTGACTCATGGCAAGTTCGCGCGTCCTTATCTTTGTCGATGAGTCGAATGTCGTCAGCTCTGTCCGCGCCCTAGGCCGAAAGCTCGACTGGATCGCTCTTCGAGAACACCTCACTCAGGCGGATCGCGGGCGGCAGTTGATCGAGATGGTTATCTATGCCGGGCTTCCGCCGCCGGTCGGGGAGTGGCAGAGCGAACGGGAGAAGAAGAACAAGTTTCTGCACTGGCTTCGTTCCAACGGGTTTCTCGTGGTCGCGAAGGACGGTTCACCGGCAGAGGGCCGGCACTACAAGGCGAACGTCGATGTCCTGATGGCGATCGATGCGGTGGAGCTCTCGGTGGAAATGCGTCCGGATGTGGTCGTGCTCGTTACAGGTGATGCGGACTTTGCCCACCTCGCGCTGCAGTTGCGGCGTCGCGGGATACGGGTCGAGGTGGCAGCGACCGCGCAAACGCTTGGCGGCGGATTGAAAGGCTCAGCCAACGAGGTCATCGATCTAGTCCCGCTCTTTGAGACATTCGAGTCCATGGCAGCGGGCGAACAGTCACTGGGCAGCTAAATTGGGTCACCCCGCAGCTACTCCTCGACTTTCCAAGGCAATAGCGTATAAGTGGGCATGAAAACAGCATACGGTTTCTCACGTCGGGGTCCTGATCGAGTCGCGGAGGAACTGGCGGCTGTCCTTTCCAAGAAGACTTCCTACGAGTTCAAGGCGCTCTTCGATATCGTTCATGCAAACCTGCGCGCTCGGAATGCTGCAGGTGGTGGCGAAGAGATGCTCCGCCTCCGGGCTTATGAGAAGCTGCAGAATCTCGTCCAGGCTGGGATCGTAAAGAAGACCGAAAAGAAATACCGCGGCGTCACCGCGGCGATCGTGACCTTTCTCGAAACAGCCGCTGAGCTGAATGCAAAATTTGCGTCTGGTCGTCAGGCTCAAGCCGCGGTAAACCCGGCCTAAATTCCGCGGAGATAAGACATGCCCAAACCCAATTACCAGTTCGAGAAGCGCAAGAAAGACTTGGAAAAAAAGGCGAAGAAAGAGGAGAAGCGCCTAAAGAAGCTCGACAAGGCGAACAACCCCTCGGGGGAGTCGACTGAAGAGGCGAGCGCTGAGACGCCGGCGGAATAATCCGCAACCTCGCACGGCAGGATCCGTGTCGATCATCCACAAGAGCCACAGCCGCCCCTGCCATTGGGCGGTTGATCGGCCGTTGGGATTGGTGTGTCCATGAGCGGTGCTGAGCACCATCATCACAGCGTCTACGTAATCCTTCTCGCGGATGCCGTGGCGAAACATCCGTCCGTTCTTCGACTGAACCCGCTCCGGGATCCAGCCAAGCATTGCCTTTACGTCGGCATGACGGGACTGCCGGTGGAGCACCGCTTCGAAAACCACAAGCACGGGTACAAATCGGCCTGGACGGTGCGGAAATACGGTCTGCGGCTGCTCCCAGAGCTGTTCGCGCACCTGAACCCTATGCCGTTCGATGCCGCGGTGCAGATGGAAATGGATCTCGCCGCAGATTTGCGGGCGCAAGGCTACACCGTCACCGGCGGGAAGTGACGACGACGCGAGGAGCAGGATGGCTGACCGGGAAAGACTGCTTTTCACTCGGAGATTGAAGGGGCACTCTCCACGCGATGAGAATCCTCTCCCTCTTCATGGCCACCATCGTCGCCTTCGCCGCATCAGCATTGTCCGCAGAGCCTGACACTCGCGTGTTCGAGATGCGCACCTACTTTGCTCCGGAAGGAAAGCTGGATGCGCTTCATGCCCGTTTTCGCGATCACACCATTGCTCTCTTTGAGAAGCACGGGATGACCAATCTCGGCTACTGGGTGCCGATCGAGAACCCGGACCGCAAGCTGATCTATGTGCTCGCCTACCCAAGTCGTGAAGCACGGCAGAAAGCATGGGCCGCGTTTGGAGCTGATCCGGAGTGGAAAGCGGCAAAGACCGCCTCAGAAGCAAACGGAACGCTGGTGAGCAAAGTCGAGGAGCTCTACCTGCAGGCCACGGACTACTCGCCTGCGATCACACCAGCCGTGGGCAAAGGCGAACGTATCTTCGAACTGCGCACCTACACGACCTCTCCAGGTAAACTTTCCGCCCTTGATGCGCGCTTTCGAGACCACACCGTGTCGCTCTTTGCGAAGCACGGGATGACGAACCTCTTCTACTGGCGCGCAGCGGCCGGCCAGCCGCGAGCGGAAAACACGCTCATCTATTTCCTCGCGCATGACAGTGTCGAGGCGGCGAAAAAGTCGTTCGAAGCATTTCGGGCTGATCCTGACTGGATCTCCGCGCGCAAAGCTTCCGAGGAGAAGGCTGGCGGCTCGCTGACCGTCCCCGACGGTGTGCAGTCGCTCTTCTTGAAAGCGACAGATTATTCACGGACTCGCTAAGGGGCTGGCGATGAGTAGCCCTGGAGTCACCGTCACCAGCAGGCGCCCCAAGCTGAGGCTTATCGGCCGATCAGGCGCGGGTTCGGCCGTGGGACGGGCAATTCTTGGGCTGGTGCTCACCCAGGCAGCTTATGCTGCCAACGGCGTTCAGCTCACCGTCGACAACGTCGCGGAATACGCGCGCCAGAAAAGTCCACAGCTTTCAGCGGCACGGTACCGGATCGAGGAAGCGCGCGGGCGACTGGAAGGTGCAGGCCGGCTCACAAATCCGGAACTTGAAGTGGAATTCGCCCAGGACACACGCATGCCGGAGCGGGTGTTTGCTGTTGCCTTCATGCAGCGCTTTCCCCTTACCGCCCGGCTGCGCCTGGAGAAAGCCGTCTCCGCCGCGCAAGTAGCGGCCGCCGCCGCGGAGGTGCGGG
>DASVRY010000057.1:0-9443 GCA_036388395.1 Chthoniobacteraceae bacterium | reverse complement strand
GCGCTTCAATCAATGCCACGACGACCGCTCGCATTCTAGAGGACGCTGGCGTGCAGGCACTAGCCGTGCATGGACGCACGAAGGATCAAGGCTATAGCGGCGAAGCCGATTGGGACGTGATCGCTCAAGTGGTGCAAGCGGTAAGCATCCCCGTGATCGGCAATGGCGATCTTACGAGCGCGCAAGATGTCGCACGGCGGATGGCAACGGGCGTGCGCGGCGTAATGATCGGCCGCGCGGCGATGAGCAACCCGTGGATCTTCTCGGAGATTCGCCATTTTCTCGCAACCGGCCAAACAATCGCAGCCCCTTCGCTGGAAAGCCAATGGGCGCACATCCTCCGACACTGCTCCCTCGCCGTGCAGCATCGCGGGGCAGAAGTCCCGACGATCCACGCGATGCGAGCCCGGCTTATGGCCTACTCTCGAGGCATGCCCGAGGCGAAGGCTTTGCGGTCGCGCTTCTCCCAGGTGGAAACGCTTGCCGGACTCGAGGAGATCGCCGCCGCGAACATCGAGCATGTCCGCGTCCACGGCGTGGCAGAACTTGCCGAGGCTGCCGCTTGAACTTCGCACTCCGCACCTAGACACTTCACTCCATGACCACTGCGCCCACCGCCGAGATCAAAACCAAGATCGGCAACGAGAAGCTCGTCAAAGTGACGGAGCCCGCGAGCGTAAAACTCACCTCGCTGCTCACGCGGCAGGGGCGCCCGGAAGGTGCGCTTCGGGTTGCGGTGATTGGCGGCGGTTGCTCTGGTCTGCAGTATAAGATGGATCTCGTGGACGGCCCCGCGAATCGGGACATCATCGTGCAGTCGGCAGGCGTGCGGGTCGTGATCGATCCGAAGAGCGCGCTCTTCGTCAGCGGCTCACTGCTCGACTATAGCGACGATCTGCAGAAGGGCGGCTTCAAGGTCACGAACCCAAACGCCGTCGCCCACTGTTCCTGCGGCGAGAGCTTCTCGGCATAGGCGAAAAAAGTTGAGTGCGGCAACCAGAGCTGCGGCCCGACGACGGGAGTGCCGTGGCCACCCAGCTGGAGCGACGAGTTTGCGCGCTGCTGAAGCGGGACACGGTTTCGCGAGTCACTGAGGCCATCGGAGCGCTGATCTCGTTCGCTGGCACCGCTTCACACGGAAGTCTGGAGCAGGAGGGCAGGAACTCACGACCTCCTGCCTTCCAAAATTCTATAAGCTCTTCGGGCTTTGTGCGTGGTGCCGTAGTCTACTTGAAGAATTCGTACGCGTGCGTAGCTTTCGCCGTGCTCCGACTCCTCCTCCTTTTGTCCCTCCTGTGCAGCGGCAGCTTGCCCGCGCTCGCTTCCTACTCCGTCGAGATCGATTTGCAGGAGCAGCGCGCCTATCTCCTGCTGAATCGGCGGGTCGTTCTGGAGACGCCGATCTCCAGTGGACGCTCTGGATTTCACACGAACACAGGCAATTTCAAAATCACGCAAAAGAGCCCGAACCACCTCTCGTCGCTCTACGGCAAGATCGTCGATGCCAATGGGGAAACGATCGTCGCGGATGCGGATAGCGACATGCCGGTGCCGCCAGGCGGACGCTTCGTCTCCGCGCCGATGCCTTACTTCATGCGGTTCAACGGCGGCGAAGGAATGCACGCCGGCTATCTGCCAGGCTACCCGGCTTCTCACGGTTGCGTGCGGCTGCCGAAGGAAAATGCCATCGCCTTCTATCGCGCGGTCGAGGTGGGAACTCCGGTGGCAGTTTTCGGCCGGACCCCGCGACGGCAATCGCGCGACACCGAAGACGGTTGGCAGCGCAGCGAACGGCGCGAGGTGGAGCGGGAGCCGCTTTACGAAAGACCACGCAGGCGTTCGTGGTCGCCCTTCGGCTGGTGGTGAACGGCGCGGTCGGGTAGCCCGCGAGGCGCTTACCTCGTCTTCACCACGATCTCAACACGCCGATTCGGCTGTTGCTCCTCGATGCTGCGATCGCCTGGGACGATCAGCTCGGAGCTCCCCCGCCCGACCGTCTGGATCCGATCTGCAGCGACTCCCATGTTCGCCACGAGCCACTCCTTGACGGCTTCCGCGCGCCGACGGCTGAGCTCAGCATTGTATTCCGGTGTTCCCACCGCGTCAGTGTGCCCACTGATGACAAACGAAGCTTTCGGATAAAGCTTTGTGAGCTGCGCAATCTTCTGCAACTGGCCGATCGCCTCTTCGCGCAGATCGGCTTTGTTGTATTCGAAGAGCGCGCCGCCAGGCATTCCGATCGGCTTGTCCGAGGTCGGCATTCCGCCTGTCCTGCTCAACGCTTCATCGATCGTCTGGCGTCCGGGAATTCCTTCGAGGCCATTCACGCCGTCCCCATCACGCGCGCCGCGCGGGAGCTTGATCGAGGGCTGGCGCGGTGCGCGGACGCTCTCGGTTAAAAGCGCGGTTGCCAGTGCGCTCTCTTTCTCCGCCCGGCCGGCGGAGTTCGCCTCCGCTCGGCTCAGCGCCTCGAGATTGATCGGGCCGGCTTTTGGCGTTTCGTTGAGCAGCGGGGCAACGATCTCCGCCGTCTGCGGCTTGAGGTCGATCTGCTTTGGTTCCGGACTATCCGTGGGCACCTGCACGTCCGCGTTTGCCGTGGTCACGGGGCGAATCGGCGCCTTTTCAACCCTCGTATCCTCGAGCAGCTTCGGGTCGATCGTCACCTTGTTCACGACAAAGGTCGGCGGCGCGAGCACCTCCACCGGTGCAGCGCCGAAGCCCTCGAGCTTCTTGAACTGAAAGAAAACCAGGAGACCGCCGTGCAGCAGGAGCGAACCGAGGAAGGCCCAAAAGAGCCACTTCCGCATGAGAGGAGCCTCGGCGGCATTGGAGCGGTAGGTATCGTAGCTGGCCATGGTAGAAATGCGGACGCGGGACCGACGCCCTGCGCACTGTGGCGCAGAACGTTGGAGATGTCACCCGTGCGATGTACTACGTCTCAGCGCTCGGAATCTTAGGCGGCGCCTCGGAACTCATTGCAGGCTCGGTTTTGATACGGTAACGGCGAATTGACATTCCCGCGCTTCCCCCGTTCTCTCCCGACGTGAATCCGTCGGATGCGAGAAAGGCCGTGGCTGCGAACAATCCCTCGCTCGCCTACCGTGCGGGGCTGGCGTTGGTGGTCTTGGGCATGGCTATCCTGCCGCTCATCTACATCGCCCTCACGGTGCTCGCCTGCTGGTGGGTTTACTTCTTCGCCACTGAATACTTCCTCAGCATCTGGGGCTGGCGCGTCCCGCATGTAATTTACGGGAACCTTTTGAAAGTGGTCTGCTCCGGCACGCCGCTGCTCGTGGGCGTCGCAATCGCCATTGCCATGGTCAAGCCGCTCTTCGCAAGGCGTGGTGCGCACATGCAGCCGCTTGCTCTGCAGCCCGAAATCGAGCCGCGCGTCTATGAACTCGTCCAGCAAGTCTGCGAGCAGGTCGGAGCCCCTGCCCCGCGCCGAGTGGAGCTGAACTGCGAGCTGAACGCTTCCGCCGGTTTCGATCGCGGGATGGGCGGCTTCTTTGGAAACCAGCTCATCCTCACCCTTGGAATGCCGCTCCTCGCCGGGCTCACGAAGCGCGAACTCGCCGGCGTGATTGCTCATGAGTTCGGTCACTTCCGCCAGGGAGCAGGGATGCGGCTCAGCTACCTCATCCGGCGAGTGAACGGCTGGTTTGCCCGCGTTGTTTACGAACGCGACGGCTGGGATGAAGCGCTGGAATCCGCCGCAGAGACGGAGGAGGGATGGATCCAATTCATGGTCGGCTGCGCGCGTGCCGGGGTGGGACTTTCGCGCGGTGTGCTCTGGCTGTTGATGATGACGGGCCACGGAATCAGCGGCTTTCTTCTGCGCCAGATGGAATACGATGCTGATCGGTGGGAAGTTCGTATCGCGGGCAGTGCCGGCTTCGAATCCACCATGCTGCGGCTCTCAGCCCTCGGCTATGTGCTCGGGGACATTCACCGCGAGATGCGCCGGAGCTGGAGGCGCGATCTGCAACTTCCAGACAATCTCCCACTGCTCGTCGAATATCGCGCCACACATTTACCGGCGGAGAAGCGCGCCACGATCGAGAACAAGGCGGGCCTCGAAAAGACCGGCTGGTTCGATACGCACCCATCGACCGCAGATCGGGTGCGGCGGGCGCGCCAGCTCGGCGAGGCTGGGATCTTTATCAATGACTCACCTGCGCGTGAACTGTTCGAGAACTTCGAGACGCTCAGCCGCCTCGTGACCCTCGCGCATTACGAAGACGATCTGAATGTCCCGACCTCTCCGGATTTCCTCATCCCCCTCGAGCACGTCATTCAAGGCGTAACGACGCCCGCACCGGCACCGGCACCCGCACCGCTCCCGATGCCGATGATGAGCTACGACCCCAGCCGCTTCCGCCCGCCTGAGCAGCGCCCGCCGGCGGAGCCTTGATCCGCTGTCCGCCACGGCGGGAAAAAGCTGCCGCTCCTACTTCTCCTTGCCGCGCACTTCGCGGGCGCGGAGATGCATGAGCAGTGGCAGGCCAGTGTATGGCGTTTTCTCGCGGATCCGCGCTTCGAGAAAACGGCGGTAACTGTCGGGCAGGAGCTTCTCGTTGTTCACGAAAAGCACGATTTCCGGAATGGTGATGGGCGTGCGGCTCGGCCGATCTGCCTGCGTCCCGTATAGGATCTTCAGCCGCTTGCCGCTTTGGGTCGGTGGCGGGTGCGCCGTGGTGGCGGTCTTCAGGAGGCGGTTCAAAACGCCCGTGCTGATCCGATCCGACGACTCCTTGCGAATCCGCTCGATAGTTTTGAAGAGTCGCGTCAACTCCGCACCGGTCTTCGCCGAGACGAGCATGAGCGGGGCGTAGTCGAGGAAAAACAACTCGGCGCGCAGCCCGTCGAGCACCTCTTTCAGCGCCTCTTTGTCTTCGGTGCGCTCCTTGATCAAATCCCATTTGTTCACCGCCACCACGCACGGCTTGCGTGCGGATTGGATCTGCCCGGCGATCTTTTTGTCCTGAAAGGTGACGCCCATGGTTGCGTCGATCACGAGCACGCAAAGATCCGCGCGGCGGATGCTGTTCTCGCTCCGCATCACGCTGAAGACCTCGACGGAATTATCCACTTTCGTCCGGGCTCGGATTCCTGCCGTGTCGATGAGGACATAGCGGTTCCCGTGGCGCTCGTATGGAATGTCGATCGCGTCTCGCGTGGTTCCGCTGATCGAGTTCACGAGCGTGCGATTGTGCTGCAGGATGGCGTTTGTCAGCGAACTCTTGCCGACGTTTGGCCGACCGACGATCGCGATGTGCACTGGCGCGGCGAGCGCCGCGAGTTCTTCCTCGGAAATGGTCGCAGCGGGCAAGGCTGCGTGGACGCGCGAAACGAGTTCGCCAATTCCCAGATCATGCTCGGCGCTGATCGCCACGGTGTTCTTGAAGCCCAGCCGGGTGAATTCCACCGGATACGAGGCGTGCTTGTCGTGATCGATTTTGTTCACGACGAGAATGAGCGGCTTCTCGATCTTCCGCAACTGCCGCGCGAGCTCGATATCGATGGGGTGCATCCCCTCCTGACCATCCACGACAAAGAGCAGCAAATCGGAAGTAGCGAGGGCGATATCGACCTCGGCCCGGACCTGCTCGGTAAAGCTCGTATCCACATCGCTGCCAATACCGCCCGTGTCGACGACGGTGAAGGGTTCGTCTGCGAGTTTGCATCGCGCCGCGATGCGATCACGGGTCACGCCGGGCATGTCGTGGACGATCGAGACTTTGCGGCCGATCAGGCGATTGAAGAGCGCCGATTTCCCGACGTTGGGGCGGCCGATAATGGCGACAGTGCGTTCAGACATGAGATAAGTGGAAATACCGCGGCTCCGTAGCTAGATTTCGGACCACGGCTTGGGGTCGCCGTGGCCCTTCGCATGGAGCTGCTGAATGCCGTCCATCACGTATCCAGCGCCGGAGATTGCGGTGAAAAGGCCAGCAAGATACACCGGAAGATCGAGGAAAGCGAGCTGCACAACGTCGCGACCAAAGTGGAACTGCGTCTCGAAGAAATTCAACTGCAGCATGACGCACGCGATGGCGATCATCTGGAAAACGGTCGCCGTCTTCCCGGTCCAGCTCGGCTTCACGCGCACCGCGCCATTTAGATAGTGAAGAGCAATTGTCCCGCTGACCACGATCACATCCCGGGCGATGACGAGCACAGGAAACCAAATGGGGAACTCGTAAGACCAATTGCTAAAACTTAGCGTGAGGATCCCGGCGAGGAGCAGGCCTTTGTCAGCAATCGGATCGAGAATTACGCCCAGCTGGCTCTTCTGATTGTAACGGCGCGCGATGTAGCCATCGATACCGTCGCTTGCGGCAGCGAGTACGAAGATCGCGATCGCGCACCAGCGCTGCCACTCCACAGGCGCGCCCTCTTGCACACTGCGCCCATAGTAGATCGCCATCATGATGAAGACCGGAATCATCAGGATGCGCGTGATCGTGATTTTGTTCGCGGTCGTCATCGGCGCCGGCATGAAATGGGAAACGGAGCTGGAAGGCAATGGCGCCTTGGCCTTTCATGCGCCGCAATGGGTTTGCTCTCCCGCTTCCAATCCGAACCCGCACCTGCAGTCAGACCGGCGCCGGCAGCTCAGGACAAGAGCGGGTTCGCCGGAAGTTGGCGGCGCCAAGATTTCGTCTCGTACCCGATCGGCGGCGATCTGCACGCGATCTATCGCAAAGGACGGGAGCCGCTGCAGTTGCCCGCGTTTGCCGTCGACTTTGCGTTGAGCTGCAGAGAGTTCAAGCCGCTGTCAGAGCACCTACGGAAACACGCGGAACGCTTCGGGTGGACTTCGTCGCAGCTGGATGCAATCCGCGAGTGGCTGCCGATTCTTACCCGCGAAGAGGTGCTGGTCTCTGGCGACCAGGTCACAGAACGCTGCATAAGCGGACTTCGGCGTAGCGAGCCCCCACCGATCACCATGGTTGGTTTCCCCACGGGCGGTGATCGCCTTCCCCTGCTGTCGCGAGCTCTGCGCAGCTTTGTCGCGAATGCGCAGACCTACGGACGCACACCGGAATTCGTCATTTCGGATGGATCGAGCGAGCCCGCGAATGCTGCGGCCTTTTCGGCGGAAGCGGAGACGGTGCGGGAGGAGTTTGGAGCACGCGCTACTTACCTCGGCGAGGCGGAGAAACGGCGCCTGGCGAAGGACCTGATCCGCCGCACCGGCTGTTCGCCGGAAGTCCTGGAGTTCGCGCTTTTTGATCCGCTGAAGATTGGCTTCACCTGCGGGGCGAACCGCAACGCACTCCTACTGCACGGAGCCGGGGAAATGATCTGCAGCATCGACGATGATGTCGTTTGCAATCTCGCCGTCGCGCCGGACCGGGACGAGCGGCTGGCGCTTTACTCGACCTGCGATCCTTTCTCGCGGCACCTCTACAGCGATCGCGAAGCGGTTCTGCGCGCACACCAGTTTGCCGATGTCGACTTCCTCGCGGCGCACGAACGGCTCCTCGGCCGTGATCTGGCAAGTGTCGCGGCTCCCGCAGGCGAGAAGCGTGAGTTGGATCTGGCCCTTGCTCGCGAAGACATCCTCCGGCGCGTGATGGAGGAGGAGCCGCAGATCCGCGCGACCTTTGCCGGCCACCTTGGCGATCCAGGCATTCCGACAAGCGTCTACTTTCTGTACTATCAGAAAGAGAACCGGCGTCGGCTGGTGGCGTCGGAAGAGCATTATCGCAGCGTCTTCGGAAGCCGCCGCGTTTTCACGAGTGTGAATTCAGAGGCGCTCGGTGACGGCAGCACGAGCCCTGGAATGGCCATGGGTCTGGATCAGCGCGAGTTGCTTCCGCCATTCTTCCCTGTGCTCCATGCGGAGGATTTCATCTTCGGCGCCACGGTCTGGAAATGTTGTCCGGGCGCATTGCTTGGGCAGTTGCCGATTGCCGTGCAGCATGAGCCGGCCTCCGCCAAGCCGATCCTCACGCCTGCGGATTTGAATGGTGAGAACCGCGCCACAATCTTTGAGTTCGCCCACCTCGTCCGGCAGATGACGCGCCATCACCCGCTGCCGGAGCATGCCACCGCCGCCGAGCGGATGCAGCACCTCGGGCGCTATTTCACGGAGCAGGCGGCGTTGCCCGAGAGGGACTTCGTCGAGCGCCTGCGCGACGAGGTGCTCCACCATGAAAGCGAGAAGATGATTTTTCTCGATGGAGAGCTCCAGCGGGACGACCTCCCGGACTTCTGGCGTGAAGACGTCGAGCGATACCTCGTGCATGTGCAGGAGGCACTGCAGGCGCCGGATTTCGATATCCCTTACGATCTGAAAGGGAGGCGCTCAGACGACGAGAACCGCCAGCTGATGCAAAAGCTCCTCGGCGCTTACGGTGCGTTGCTCAATGCGTGGCCGGTGCTCTTCCAGGCAGCACAGGAACTGCGACTCTCCCAAGACGGCGCACGGACAATTTAACCGCGAAAGACGCGAAGAGCGCGAGGTTCTCAGGAGGAACTTGGAAGGCGGGAAGGCAAGAAGGATGATCAGCTTTTCTTTTCCGCCTCCCTGCCTTCCAAAATCAAAAGCTCTGTTTCTCCGCCTCTTCCCTTCGCGCTCGTTTTCCGCCGCGGCAGAGCTAGAACTGGAGCGTCACGCCGGCTGAGACCAGCGCGCTCTGATACGAGGCTCTGTCCTGCGTCGAGTCGCTGTCGATGAAGCTCCCGCTGAGCGTGCCGAACAGCCGCCGATTGAACTGGTAAGTGAGGCTCAGCCCCAGGATGTGCCGTGAATCCGCACGATCCACATCCTGAAAATCGCTGTATTGGTAGGAGTAGAAAGCCTGCCCGTAGAACTGCGGACGGAAGTGATGTACGACGCCGACGATCGCCCGATGCGCCGTGCGGTTGTCGATGGATGGATCCGAGAAGTAGTTCGTGAAGCTATACCCCACAAACGCCAGCGAGTTCCCTTTGTTGAAGGCGAAGCCCCAATCAGTCCCGGCACTCAACCCGACCGCCTGCGTGAGCAAACCACCGGCCTCGAAGCTGTCGTATCGATAAGGCTCCGCGCTCACGTAAACCCGCGGCAGATTTGGCTTCGGACGCCAGTCAAGCGTCGCGGCGGCGCTGTAGCCGATGAAGGCCCGCTCGTCGTGCCGCGCGTAAAGCGCCGACTCCAGTCGGGTGGATAGATCGAGGCCGAAGCCGTGTCCGAGATCTGTGTTGAAGCCGAGCTCTGCACCCGGGAAAAAGAGCACATCGCCGCTGCCGTGTTTGCCGGAGAGCTGAGCGTTCGAGGTGTATTCGCTGCGAAAGTTCACATTGGCGCGGAACTTCGAGCGCAGTTCGCTCCTCCCGTCATCTGGCGCAATTTCACCAAGATCCTCCACCTCCTCTGCGCTTTGACGCATTGGGGTGCTTTCGAAAGATTGGTAGGCCTTGCCGTCCTCAGCCAAGGCGAGGGCGCC
>DASVRY010000056.1:0-4215 GCA_036388395.1 Chthoniobacteraceae bacterium | reverse complement strand
GGCGCCGGAAATGATGTCGTCGAGATCGAAGCCTTCAAGCTAACGCTCGGCAGCACCGTTAGCTTCATCGGCGGAGACGGAGCTGACAGTTTCTCGATCATTGCCGACGGCTCAATCGTCGGGAATGTGGATGTGAACCTCGGTGCGTCCGCGGCAGGCACACAACGTGTTGTCCTTGAGAGCCTGACCAGAAACGCAGCCGGCCTCGCGCTCGGCGGCGGTCTGTCTGTCGACGCTACTGGCGCTGTTGGAGCGGATGCTTTCACTCTGACCAACGTCTCCGTGCTTAAGGCAATCAACCTCACGCTCGGCGAAGGCGTGAGCACCGTCGACATCGATAATCTCCGGGCGGAGGACGTGTTTAACCTGTCCACGGGCGGCGGCAACGACATCGTGAATATTGAGCGAGAGAACCTCTTTGGGAACTCGATCGTCCGAAAGCTCGCGGCGATTCAGCTCGGTGCCGGCGATGACCAGATTGCGATCGGTGACCCGCTCCCTGAGCCAAACACTGAGGCCGACGATTCCACGCGCGTGAACTTCATCGGCGGACTGACCGTCGACGGTGGAGATGGCGCGAACGACAACCGCAACGACATCCTCGCGCAGAATACGTTCGGCGTTCCGCTCACCGCGCCGACTGGATTTGAACTGACGACGCTCGTCTAGTTCCATCCGCAAAGAGCCTCGTCAGAAGAGGCTGGTAATCCAAGCCCCGGAGGTGCGCTCATGCGTGCTTCCGGGGCTTTTTGCTTCAGCAGCAAAGAAGCGGCCTGCGCTTTGGCGAGCTGCGTTACATGGGCAGATGAAAGCCCGCTTGCTCACTTGTGCGGAGAAGCTCCACACGAGCTTCTGGTTCGTGCCAAGCCTGATGATCGTCGGTTCGATTCTTCTTTCCATTTTCACTCTCCGGCTGGATCGCCAGGTCGACGAGCAGGTCGTGAATAGTCTGCCGCTCGTGTTTCATGGAGGCGTGGAAGGCGCGCGCAGCCTGCTCTCCGCGGTGGCCGGGGCGATGATCACGGTAACCGGCGTCACGTTCTCGGTGATGATCGTCGCCTTCACCCTGGCTTCGTCGCAGTTCACGCCCCGCCTCCTCCGGGGCTTCATGCGCGATCTCGGCAATCAGACGGTGCTCGGCGTGTTCATCGCCAACTTCACCTTTTGTCTCGCGATCCTTCGGGTTGTTGGAGGGCCAGCTGACGAGTTTATCCCGCGGATTTCAGTGACGGCGGCGCTCGCGCTGACCGCGGTGAGTGTTTGCGCGATGGTCTACTTTATCCACCACGCCTCCGCGATCATCCAGGCACAATCCATCATCGCGGATGTGGGGCGTGAGCTGGATCTCGCGATCGCCACCCTTTATCCAGAGGAAATCGGCCATCCAGCCCGCGCGATCACGTCCCCAGCCGATCTGCCGGATGATTTCCTAAAGCGCTGCGTGCAGGTGCCCGCCGAGCAAAATGACTATCTCGAGGCAATCGATGGAGAGGGCTTGCTGCGCGGCGCAGAGGAGCAAGGCTTGGTGCTTTCCATTGAGGTGCGCCCAGGAGATTTCATCGGTGCTGGTGAGCCACTCCTACTCGCCTATCCGACGGAGAAGGTTACCGACGACGTTCGCGGGCAGCTCTACAGCGCCTTCATCTTTGGTCCGCAGCGCACACAGACGCAGGACCCGGAATTCGTCCTGAATGAGCTCGTCGAGATCGCCGTCCGGGCGCTCTCGCTCGCCATCAATGATCCTGGCACAGCGGTGCTCTGCATTGATCGGCTCGGTGCCGCGCTCGCTCACGTGGCGGAGCGGCCAGCGCCCTCATCACACCGCTACGGCGCCGAGGGCTGTCTTCGGATTGTGGCGAAGCACTACGGGTTCCGCGGACTCTTCGACGCGGCCTTCAACCAGATCCGGCAACACGGCCGCACGAGCGTTGCGGTGACGATCCGCCTCCTCGAAGCGTTCCGACGCATTGCCTATCACATTCGTCGGCCCGAGGATCGGGAAACGGTGCTGCGGCATGCTGGGATGGTCGAGCGCGGGAGCCGCGAAGGGCTTCATGAACCACTCGACCGCGAAGACGTGCAGGAGAGGTATCGCGCTGTGCTCGCAGTTCTCGACCGCTTTCCGCTCCGCGGCATCGAGAAAGAGCCGTCGTCTCAGGTGCTGCCTTCGTGATCGCGCCACGGTCCGGCTGGAGCCGCGCCGCGCTCTTCCACTCCGCCGAGCGGCCCAATCGCCACCTGCGCGGTTTTGCCGCGTGCTTCCATCTCCTGCCGAGCTTCGACGCTGTAGCGGGTCCACGGTACGACCTCGAGGCGCTCTTCCAGGATTGGTTGTTGTGTGAGCTGGCAGATCCCGTAGGTGCCATTTTGAAGTCGTGAGATAGCCTCGTTGATTTCCCCGAGCGTCTCCTGGTCAAAGGTCACCATGCCGAGCAGCTGGTCGCGCTGAAACCCTTCGCTGCCAATTTCCGCCGGCTCATCCTGGGCGGCATCGTGCTTCACCTCCAGAGCCCTCCCCTGAAGGTCCGACGAGCTATCGATGAACTTGTCGCGCGCGACGAGGAGCTTGTCGTAAAAGCGGTGCCACTTCGGGTCGATGCTCGCCCGGATTTGATCCGGCTGCGCAGTAACACCGAGGATCTGTTCAGTCGGCGAAGCCTCCGGGTCGGGGATGAGACCGGCGCGAGGCATGGGCGTAAGTTCGTTGGCGGGATCTGGCATGAAAAGGGTTCGCCCCGCTGGCTGATCGAGGCCGCCTCTGGTCCACGCCCTGACAAGGCCTCCGGTTCTCTCCCCGAGCGCTGCGAATCTTCGCCACGAGCTGTCGCTTCCTTTGAGCCGCAGCTCAGCATTGCCCCTGACCGCGCGGAGCCAGCCTGAGCCACGCTGCTGCACGAACTATTCCGGGAGCGAAAGCTCCCCACCGAATCAGAATGCTCGAGTCTCTTAATTCACTAGTCACCAACGCGCTGGGCCTTCAGCTCGAGAGCCACGACATCGATGCCGCGCAAATGTCGCTCCGTGCCTTCGTCGTCTTTGTAATCTCGGTCGGCATGATTCGGCTCGGCAACAAGCGGTTCATGGGCAAGAGCACAGCCATGGACGTGATGCTTGGGATTGTCTTCGGCTCACTGATGGGCCGGGCGATCACTGGTAATTCACCTTTTATGCCGACGCTGGCGGCAGGGCTCACCTTGGTTGCTACGCATTGGGCCTTCTCCGCGATCGCTGTCCGCTGGCATGGGTTTGGTATCCTGCTCAAGGGGCACGACCGGCTGCTCATCGAGAATGGCCAACTCAAGCGCGATGCCATGCGCAAGTCGCACATCACCGAGAGCGATCTATGCGAGGCGCTGCGGGGCAACGGCACCGCACCCGACTTCAGTGCGGTGGCGGCTGCGCACCTCGAGCGCAATGGAAACATTTCGATCATCAAACGAAAGAAGGAAGCCGAATGAGGACATTTTGCTGTGATCACTGCGGCAACCGGCTCGTTTTCGAAAACGTCTTTTGCCTCTGTTGCCAACGCACGCTTGGTTACCTGCCGGATGTTAGTAAACTGAGCGCGCTCGAACCTGCCGGAGCCAAAGACTGGGAAGCACTCCCACGCGGCGCTGGTCGGCAATACCGCAAATGCGCGAACTACCAGGAGCATGGAGTTTGCAACTGGATGATCCCGTCGGGCGAGGATCACGCGCTCTGCCTGGCCTGCCGGCTAAACCGCGTCATTCCGAATCTAAACAACAGCGACAACGAAGATCGTTGGGCCAAAGTCGAAGCAGCGAAGCGCCGCATGGTTTACACGCTCCTCGTGCTGGGGCTGCCAGTGACGGACAAGGGGAGCGATCCCGGCCGGGGAATCGCGTTCCAGTTCCTGGTTGATCAGCCCGGCGGTCCGCGAGTTCTCACTGGGCACGACGAAGGAGTGATTACGATCAATGTCGCCGAGGCCGAGGCCCACATCCGCGAGAAAATGCGGAAAGACATGGGCGAGAAATACCGCACCTTGCTCGGACACTTCCGGCACGAGATCGGGCATCACTATTGGAATCTGCTGATCCGGGATGCGGGCGAGCTCGAACCATTCCGTGAGTTGTTTGGCGACGAGCGGGCTGATTACGCGGAGGCGCTGCGACGTAACTATGAAGAAGGGGCGCCAAGTGATTGGGACGACCATTTCATAAGCTCCTACGCCAGCAGCCATCCTTGGGAGGA
>DASVRY010000055.1:0-7068 GCA_036388395.1 Chthoniobacteraceae bacterium | reverse complement strand
CGGGGCGCTGCTTTGGACCTTCCTGCTGATCCGCTACCTGAGCATCGACCGGATTAGTTTCATCGTCGGACTGGCGACGATGGCCTCCGGACTGCTCTGCTACTTTCTCTACCGGAAACGCCTTTCCAGTCCGCGCGCGCGAGCGGTGGAAATCGCAGTCGGGACCGCGTTGGTTACGCTTGGGCTGGTAATCGGCAGAGATCTCACGCTGAAGGCCGAGCAGTTTCTCTATCGCGATCCAATCGTCGCTTCGCTGACCACGCCGTATCAGCACATCATCCTCACCGAGAACAACCGCGGGAACCTTCGTTGCTATATCAACGGTCACCTACAATTCAGTGAGGCCGATGAGCATATCTATCATGAAAACCTCGTCCACCCCGCGATGCACCTCGCGGCGCGGCGGGAAAAGGTGCTCATCCTCGGCGGCGGCGATGGCTTGGCGTTGCGCGAGGTTTTGAAATACCCAGACGTCCGCTCGGTGACCTTGGTCGATCTGGACCCGATGATGACGGAGCTGGCCTCAACCGATCCCAATCTCATCCGGATGAACGGCGGCAGCATGAGCGATCCGCGCGTGATTCGGCGGGCGGCCGCGGGAGTCAGCCCCGGGGAGCCCTATAAACAAACCCAAGGCAGCCAGTATGAAAAGTTCACCCGCACCCGTCACGAGACCGCGACCCTCCACGTGGTTAATCTCGACGCCGCGGAGTTCGTGAAGTCCGTAACCGAGCGCTACGACGTGATCGTCATGGATTTTCCGGATCCAAACTCGCTCGACCTCGCAAAGCTTTACGGGCGCCCCTTCTACGACCACTTGGAAAACATCGCTCAGCCGGGTGCGGTTGTCGTCCAGCAGTCCGGCTCCACCGTCCAAGCTCGCGAGGCCTTTCTCTGCATCGGCCGGACGTTCCAAGCCGCAGGGTTCGACGCGGTCCCCTACCACGATAACGTGCCTTCGTTCGGCGAGTGGGGTTGGTGGATCGCAGTGGCGGGCGGGCCGGCAGCGGAGACCCGCGCGCGACTCGCTGGATTGTCCGAACTTCAGGTCCCGACCCGCTACTTAACCCACGAGCTTGTGGCCACGTCCTTGGTCTTCGGTAAGTCCGAGCTGGTTACCGCTGAGCAAGGTTTTACTTCACTCACGTCGCCACGCGTTTATCACTACTACCTCGAAGGCTGGAACACCGAAGAATCCCCATGAACTACCTCGCAAAAATCGGAGCCGCCATGTTCGCGCTCGTCATCGCATTTTCGATGATGTCGCAATGCGGCCGCCAGAGTGAACCGCAGGCCGCTCGCGCACCCCAGCCTGCCCAGCCAGCGGAGATCACCCTGAGGGAGTTTTCCAAGGGACTGGATCTCGATGCCGTCACGCTGCTGGCGAAAAAAGCGAAGGACGCGCCAGATTTCGAGCGGCTGCTGAACAGCCAGGCGGAGGCGGTGAACAACATCGACCTCAACGAGGATTCCAAGGTCGATTACATCAAAGTCAGCGAATACGGCAGCGGCGACCAGCGCGGGTTCTCACTCACGACGGAGCTCGCACCGGGTCAGGTCCAGGAGATCGCCACGATCGCATTCAAGCGCGAGCCGAACGGCGCCACCGTCCAGACCGCTGGCAATCCCTCGCTCTACGGCCCGGGCAGTTACCATCACTCGAGCTTTGGCCTCACTGATGCGCTGCTCGTCGGTTGGCTGTTCTCCAATCGGCCTTCCTACTCCTCGCCCTACGGTAACGGAAATTACCCGTCCTCATACGGTCGCGGCTGGGATCGCCGGGATTACGATCGTTACCGGGGCGACATGAGCTCCCGCACTGCCAACTCGACGATTCGCAGGTCATCACAGCCGGTGCTGAGCCCGGTGACCTCGCCAAATGCGGACAAGGTCGCCGCCAAGGCGCGGGCTCTCGCCAACCCAACTCGCTCCCAGCGCTCCTTCGCTCCCGCAAATCCGTCCGCCAACCGGCCCGCCACGAGCAGTCCGCCACGTTCCGGCGGATTCGGGCGCTCGACCAGCTCAGGACCGTCCCGCAGCGGCGGCTCCTTCGGTGGCGGCAAATAATCTCCCAAGCCCAAAACCTTCCCGTGCAAGAACACCTTCAAGTCTGGCTCGACACGGCTCCCGTGATCGAAATTTTTACCTCCACCGGAATCCTCTACTTCGCTGCGGGGCTGCTCCTGGTCCTGCTGGCTAAGCCGATTAAAGGACTCACCACCCGCTACAACCTCAGCGAGGAGCTGACGAAGCGCGACAATAAGGCAGTCGCCGTCGCCACCGCCGGCTATATCTTCGGCGTCCTGACCATCGTCCGCGGTGTCATGATTTCTGGCGGAAATCCCTACGCCACCGTCTGGCGCGATTTGCTCTCCGTCGCCATCTGGACCGTCATCTCGCTCTCGTTGTTGCTGGCCTCCGCCTGGATTAACCGCAAGTTCCTGCTGAACCGCTTCGAGGTGCACCAGGAATTGATTCGCGACCGCAACGTCGGTACCGGCGCGGTTCTGGCGGGCACCTACATTGGCACCGCGTTTATCGTCTCTGCCTCAATTAGCGGCACGACCGGCGGCGGCTTCGCGATCGAGATTCTCGACACACTGGTTTACTTCGTAATCGGCCAGCTTGGATTCATCGCCCTCGGCGCTATCTACCAACGGACCTGCGGCTACAACGTGCATGACGAAATTGAGCGCGATAACGAGGGCGCAGGCATCGCCTTTGGAGCAACGCTGATCGCGCTGGCGATCCTCATTTCCGGCCAGATCCGCCGCGACGACTCTTTGGTCGCGCTCGCCGTCTGGATTCCGATCGCGCTGCTGGTGCTGCTCGGCAGCCGCTGGCTCGTGGATTTGATCATCCTGCCGGACGCGCGAATCCATGAGGAGATCGCCCGCGACCGGAACTGGGGCGTGGCGCTCATCGAGGGAGCGACCGCCATCGGAATCGCCCTGTTGCTCGACGCTTCCTACTCCTAGACGCCATGGCTGACAAGATCGACGAACCGTGGACGGCTTCCGAGGAGCAGAAACTCCGGTTTGCGGGTCTGTTCCTGCTGGAGTTCATGATCAACCGCCCGCGGGTTTTCCAAGTCTGGCTGGAGCGGGACGATGCCGATTTGGAGCCGATCCTGGAGTGGCTGCTCGTCCAGGAATGGGTCGCCATCCGCGAGGCGAAAGAATACATCCCGACCGAGGAAGGCCGGAGCGTCATCAAGCGCTTCATGGAACGCTACGCCCGGTTCGTCTATTTCTTCGACGTTTTCTCCGCTGTGGACCTCGGGTCCGGCGAGTTTGCCTTCGCGAAGTATTTCGAAATTCTCGACGAGAAAGAGTGGCTCGCCTACTTGCACGACGAGCGCTTTGAGGACCTGCGGATCGCCATTGCCGAGCATCTAGGAATCGACGCGGTAGAGATCGTTTTCATGAGCTTCATCCGCGAAGACCGGTTTGGCCACAACGCGTCGGGCTGGCAGTTCGACCTCCTGCTGGGCAGTGTGTGGGACCAAATCCTCGGGGTCTGCAACAGCGCCACCGACGTGAGCGAACTCGGCTACCAGGACGGCGACCGCTGGATCGCGGGCGAAATTGTGGCCGAGGATATCCTTCAACAAGGCGGCGCGCTTTTGGGTAAGCTGCTGGCCCGCGCCGACCGCGAACTGAAAGGCTCCAGCCCGACGCGCGGCGGCGGAAACGAGTCCGAGCGCATCGTCGCTCCAGTCGAGTTCCCCCCAGCTTCCGATTTCAACTTCGCCAACTACATTGAACCGACCAACCGCGATCGCTTCTGGGAGGATAACTGGGATAAATGATCCCGCTCTTAATCCGACGATGGGCCAGCCACCGCCACAAACCAACGGTTCGCGTGGGGACCGCACTGGCGGTCACTTTGCTGCTCAATCTGATCTTCGGCGGGGCGTTCTTCCTTGCAGAATCCGGCACTCAGCCGGAGCTGAGTTTCTGGGATTCGGTCTGGTGGGCGATGGTCACCATGACCACAGTCGGCTACGGAGATCTCTACCCCAAAACGTCTATTGGGCGTTTCCTCGTTGGTTATCCGTGCTTGTTAGTCGGCATCGCACTACTCGGTTACACGCTGGGGGTGATCGCGGAGACGATGATTGAACGAACCACAACCAAGCTAAAGGGGACCGCTTCCATGCATTTCGAAAATCATCTAGTGATCTGCCAGTGCCCGTCGGTTTCGCGGGTCATTCAGCTCGTCGAACAATTCCGGCTGGCCCATTCCGACCCGTTCCGCCCCGCCGTGGTGGTGACCGCGCGGCTGGACGAGCTCCCGGTGGAGTTGAGGGAGAAATCGGTGCATTTCGTGAAGGGCCTGCCCACTTCCGAGGAGGCCCTGCTGCGCGCCGGAGTGGCCAAGGCGGCCGGGGTGATCATTCTCGCCAGTGATCCCAATAACGAAGCGTCGGATGCAGAGAGCTTCACGGCAGGAACTCTCGTGAGACTTATCGAGGAATCTGCATCACGCTCCATCCAGTTAGTCATCGAACTCGCAGATCGCAAAAACCTGCGGATGATGGAGCGGGTCGGCGCGGACGGCATCGTTCCCTCCGAAGGCATCACCGACATGCTGCTCATCCAGGAAATGAACAATCCGGGGCTGAGCCAGATCTTTGAAAACCTGGCGGTCTATAAGAAGGGCTGCGAATTCTACATTGTGCCCCACCGGTTCGCGGGTCGGCAGCTGCGCGAGATTCAGATTGCAGCGCTCCAGCACCCGGCCAATCTCCAGGTAGTCGGGGCGTTTCGCAGCGGCACCGCTCTCATGGGCAGCGAGAAATCCTTGCTCCTGGAAGAGAGCGACCGCCTCATCCTGCTCGCCGATCACCGGGCCGACTACGACGCCTTCGAACTTTCCCACCTCAACTCTAATCTATCTCCAACTGTATGAACAAAGTCTTAATTAAACTCCTGCGCGAAGACGAGCTTGCGCGCTTCCTGGGCTCCAATGGTTTCGCCGTCGATGAACTAGCCAACGACGTCTTTCGCGTGCAACGTGGTGAGGAGCTGCCGACTTATCTCAAGGTGGACGACAAGCAGATCTACTTCGAAGTGGATCTCGGCAACATCGAGGCGATCATCAGCCAGGATCTGTTGCTGGCCTTCCTCTCGCTCAACACAGAAATCCTGCCGGTGAGCGTCGGCATCGACACCAGTAATCCAGAAGACCGTCGCCTTGTGCTCGTCGAAAGCCGCGAAACCCACGACCTTTCAGATCAAGAGCTGCTCGCCGTTTTCGACGCACTCGAGCTTGCGGTCGATCGCGTCACCGAGATCCTGAGCCCCGCTTTCAA
This sequence comes from Chthoniobacteraceae bacterium, assembly GCA_036388395.1. Lineage (GTDB taxonomy): Bacteria > Verrucomicrobiota > Verrucomicrobiia > Chthoniobacterales > Chthoniobacteraceae > DASVRY01. The sequence goes on along the minus strand of DASVRY010000055.1, from coordinate 1,751 downwards.
CGCCTAACCTTCTTTCGAACCATGAGTATTTTCGCACGCATATTTAAGATCGGCCAAGCCTCCGCCAACAAGGTGGTGGAAAGTTTCGAGAAGCCCGAGCTGATGCTCGAGCAAGCCATCGCGGATAAGGAAAAGCAGATCCGTGAGGTGAAGCAGGCCGTCCAGCAAGTCATCGCTACCGAGCGCCAGACCAAGGCACAGCTGGAAAAGGAGAAGGCCGAGAAGTTCCAGTGGGAGCAAAAGGCAGAAGCCGCGATGCGCGCCGGGCGCGAGGACCTCGCAGTGAAGGCCCTGGAGCGCGCCAGCGAGCACGAGAGCCGCGCCACCGCTCTGGAGCCGAGTTGGCAGAACCAGCAGTCTTCGGTCGCCGAACTGAAGCAGGAAGTCATGGCCATGGAGGCGCAAGTCGCCGAGTACCGCCGGAACAAGGACTTCATCATCGCCCAGAGCAAGGCATCGCAGGTGAAGAAAGACATCTACGAGGCCAAGGCGAAGATCACCAACAAGCGCACCCCCGATGACCTGATGGCCCGCATGAAAGCGAAGGCCGACCGCCAGGGCTTTGAAGCGGAAGCCGCCAAGGAAATGTCCACGACCGGCGCAACCTCTCTCGAGGACGAGTTCAAGTCGCTTTCCTCTGGCGCAGGAAATCCGAACGTCCAGGCTAAGCTCGACGCCCTGAAATCCAAGCTTGGAACCGCCACTCCGAGCCCAGGCTAAGTCGTCGGTCGCTCGCAGGTTTCCATGATGCATCCGACCACACCGTGCGCAAAGCCATCGGGGAGGCATGTCCTCGCCGAAATGACGGGCTGCCCGCATAACGTGCTGGATGACGCTGGGGCGCTGGAAGTGTGCTTTCGGAACTGCGCAGAAACGGGCGGCGCCACCTTGGTTTCGTCCCATTTCCACCGATTCTCGCCCCAAGGCGTGAGCGGCGTAGTTGTCATCGCGGAGAGCCATCTCACCATCCACACCTGGCCAGAGCACGGCTATGCGGCGGTGGATGTCTTCACCTGCGGACGCCCCGAGATTGCGGAGGCGATCATGGCGCTGGTCATCGCCGCACTCGGAGCCGAGACCGTACATCGGACTTCGTTCGCACGTGGTCCGGATGCCGTTCCTGCCGAGCTAGTGAGTTAGGAGACTCGATTCGTTGTCATGTCAGAACTCCTCGCCGACCGCGCCAGCCGCCAGGTACCCGCCGTCCGGAAGACCCTGATTTCCGAGCACGGCTGTGAAGCACTGGAGCTGGATTACGAACTGAAGCTTATCCTCTTCCTCACCGCGCGAATCGATGGCGAGACCAATCACGCCGAAAAGCAATACGCCGCCGCCGTCGGTCGGAACGCCGAGTGGTCGGCCGCGCACGATCGCCTGCTCGAAGCCCGCGTGCTCGCCCAGCCGAGCTACGATCTGGCTGCCCTGAAATTCGGAAAAGCTCATCCGTCGTGGGGTGAGCAATTGTTCCGAGTCGCCGCCGGCATTGTTCTCGCAGATGGCTCCGTCAATCACGACGAGCGGTTGTTCCTCGGAAACCTCGCTTACCAACTCCTCGGTGGCGACATGAGCCGCATGGAGAAAATCCTCGCCTGGCTGGAGTCTGGCGAGGAGGAACCGGTCGAGCCGCCGCCGGTGGAAGTTCCCAAGGAAGATCTCGAAACCTGCCTCGCCGAACTCGCGGGTCTGTCCGGGATGGCCAGTGTCAAACAAGAGGTCGAAAGCCTCGTTCGTTTCCTGGAGATCAACAAAGC
>DASVRY010000054.1:0-1587 GCA_036388395.1 Chthoniobacteraceae bacterium | reverse complement strand
GGATGAGTCACGAACTCCGCACTCCACTGAACGCAATCCTCGGCTTTACTCAGTTGCTGGAGATCGACAACCCGACCCCCAATCAGGCGGAAAGCGTCGCGCACATCTCCCGCGCCGGCGAGCACCTCCTGACGCTGATCAACGAGGTGTTGGATATCGCCCGCATTGAAGCCGGCAGACTCGCGTTAAACCCCGAAGACGTGGAGATCGGCGACTTTCTTGCGCGGATGGTGGAGCTCATCCGCCCGACCGCCGAGCGCTATCAGATCGAGCTCGTCGTCGACGCGAGCTGCAATAGCGAGCGAAGCGTTATTGCTGATCGCCAACGCCTTCAGCAGGTGCTCTTGAATCTTCTCTCCAATGCCGTGAAGTACAACCGGCCAGACGGTCGGGTGACGCTCTCGTGCGCTTCAAACTCCGAGAGCGTGAGAATCTCTGTGGCAGATACAGGAATGGGGATACCCGAGGATAAGCTCGCAAGACTGTTTATCCCGTTCGAGCGGCTCGGCGCGGAGGCGAGCGGCGTGGAAGGCACCGGAATCGGCCTCGCGCTGACCCAACGAATTGTCACGGCCTTAAAGGGCAGGATCGGTGTCGAAAGCAAGCCGGGGGAAGGCAGCACGTTCTGGGTGGAGTTCCCACTCGCCGCTCCCGCTGCGGCGCACGTGAAACCACTGGAGCCGGTCGTCGAGGATTCCCCTCCGTCGCCGTTGCCCGCCCCGATGGAAGGAGTCCGCACAGTGCTCTATATCGAGGACCAGGATCTGAACCTACGCCTGGTGGAGCGGATCCTCCTGCACCACAAGGAGTACAAGCTCATCTCGGCCATGCAGGGCGGCCTCGCGCTGGAGCTCGCACGAGAAAGCCGACCGGACATCATTCTGCTCGATCTGAATCTACCCGACATGTCCGGCGAGGAAGTGCTTCGCCGGTTGAAGAGCGACCCTGCTCTTCGTGGCATACCGGTGATCATGGTCAGCGCCGACGCGATTGGTGAGCGCATCGGTCAACTGCTCGAACTCGGCGCCACCAGCTACCTCACAAAGCCGTATAGAGTAGCCGATCTTCTGAGCAGGCTGGAGGCCGTGCGGGGAAAAATTGAGGCGGCGGAAGATCGGGCAAACCGCGTGTCATTTTGAGCGAAGTGGAAGGAACTTTCAGCGACTGGAGTGCAGTCGAAGAATTCTGGACCTTCGGAGACGACGCTCGATCAAGATCCCGCGCAGGGACTCGAAGCAATGCCCCTCGCGGAGCGACGGGGGTCCTTCGGCTTTGCTCAGGATGCCTTGTGCGGGTGGAAGCACGTTGAGCCGAACCTGCGAGAGCTTTCTCGTGTCGAACGAGACTCTCTCAACTCTCAACTTTCCCACTCAGCCCTCAACTTCCAAATGCTTGATCTGGTCGCGGAGCTGGGCGGCGCTCTCGTAGTTTTCTTCGCTTACTGCTTTCCGCAGATCGCGCTGGAGCGTCTTGAGCTGCGCGTCACGCTCGAGTGTCCTGGCCATACGCGTCGGTGTCTTCCCAAGGTGCACCGTCCCCTTGTGCATGCCTTTGATCAACGACTGCAACCCCTCGGAAAATGTCTCG
>DASVRY010000053.1:0-1684 GCA_036388395.1 Chthoniobacteraceae bacterium | reverse complement strand
TCGCGTCCTGGACATGGGACGGAGCCGCCTTCGTCCCCTGCACCACACTGCCGCTGAGCGACCGCGGCTTTCGCTATGGCATGTCGCTTTTCGAGAGCATCCGCGTGGCTCGCGGCCAGCCGCTGTTCCTTCGCGAGCATTTGCAGCGCCTGCATCAGGCGTGTTTCCGCCGGCACATTGCGGTGGACGCTCGAGCTCTGGAAGCCGTCGCCCGCCTGCTCCGCGGAAGTGCGCTCGACGGTCTGGCGCGCGTCTACGTCACCGCAGGGGATGGGAGCGTCACCTCGCCCGCGGCGCATCCAAGAATTTACGTTTTCGCCGAGAGCCGCCCGGCTCCCGATCAACAGCCATACGAGATTGGCGTCACCGAGGAGACCTTTCACGCGCTGTTCGGCGGGCTGAAGACGGGCAACTATTGGCCGAATCTCAGCGCGCTTGAGAACGCCTACGCACGCGGCTTCAACGAAGCGCTCCTCTTCAACGAGCGGGCGGAACTCGTCTCCGCCTGCATGGCGAATGTTTTCCTCGTCCACGGCGGCGCAGTCCGCACGCCCGCACTCGAGTGCGGCGCACGAAACGGGGTGATGCGTGAGCTCGTGCTGAAGCATCTGCCGGTGAGGCAAGGCTCACTCTTTGTGCAGGATGTCACCAGCGCGGAGGAGATCTTCCTCACGAGCAGTTGGATCGGCATCCGCTCGGTGGCGTTAGTCAGTGGACGGCCGCTAAGCTCGCGAAAAGTTGCGGAGTCACTCGCCCTCGTTCTCGATCAGCTTGGTATCGTCGGCGACTGAGTCTCCGCTAACGCGCGAACTCTATTTGACGGCCTGGAGGTAAACGGTCCCTTCTCCCGGTGGGAAAAGCAGCGCCAGCTCCCGCTTCCGATCGACGAGTTCCGGGAACTCTTCGGCGACGGTCTTCCATGAGCCGCCCGGCGAGAGAGAGTGCGGCCGGTAATACCAGCCTTTGTCCTCTAGCCGGACGAGGAAATCACACTTCGGGTTTACCTTCGCGCTCCAGACCCACTTCCCGCCTTCCGTAAATTTGACTGGTGAATAGTCGCGCGATTCTGGGAGACGCTTGAAGTCGGCATCAGCCTTCACCTGGATGCCGAAGCTCACCGCCGAGTCCTTCGCCTTCGGCCGAAGGACCTGTCGCACCTCGCTCCATCCGCTCTTCTTCAGCTGAATCCGGAGCGCTGGCGTCGCACCCTCTTTCTCCGTCTCGGAAACCGTCCCGTCCGCGACCAGATAAACAACTTTCCCGTCTCCCTGCCAACCGGTCTTGCCTTGAGTGAACCCGGCATTCTCCACCTCCTGTGCGGCACTCCCCATGCAAAGATTCGCGGTGAAAGCCACCACCACACAGCACATTCGGTCCATCGCTTGTTTCATGTGGCGAGGAATACCCGCTGTTCATGTGCGGTGGCGAGTCTTCCCGAGTTGCAGACTGCACTAACGTCGAATACCGGCGGGGCAGCGTGGATCACTTGTGCAGCCACGGGATCCTTCGGCCTCGCTCAGAATGACCGCACCGGCGGTGAATCTTCGATTGGACCAAGTGATTCTCCGAGACGGAAAAAAAGTGTTGAAGCGACTGCGCTGCACCCCTAGGTTTCGCGCTCCTTCGAGGAGTCTTAGCTCAATTGGTCAGAGCGCCGCCCTGTCACGGCGGAGGTTGCGGGTTC
>DASVRY010000052.1:0-5431 GCA_036388395.1 Chthoniobacteraceae bacterium | reverse complement strand
CAGGGCCTTGGCCATGGCGTGCATCTTGTCGGAGTTGTCCTCGATCAGCTTGCGCGCGAGTCCGTACTGCTCGTCGATGATGCGGCGCACCTCGGCGTCCACCTTCTGCATGGTCTGTTCGCTGATGTTGGTGGTCTTGGTGACCGAACGGCCCAGGAACACTTCGCCTTCGTTCTCGGCGTAGACCATGGGGCCCAAGGCGTCAGTCATGCCGTAGCGCATCACCATGTCGCGCGCCAGGTGCGTCGCGCGCTCGAAGTCGTTGGAAGCGCCGGTGGTCATCTGGTTCATGAACACCTCTTCCGCGATGCGGCCGCCGAACAGCATGCTGATCTGGTTGAGCATGTAGTCGCGGTCGTAGCTGTAGCGGTCCTTCTCCGGCAGGCTCATGGTCACGCCCAGCGCGCGGCCGCGCGGAATGATGGTGACCTTGTGCACCGGGTCGCACTTGGGCAGCATCTTGCCGAGCAGCGCGTGGCCAGCCTCGTGGTAGGCCGTGTTGCGGCGCTCTTCCTCGGGCATGACCATGCTCTTGCGCTCGGGGCCCATGAAGATCTTGTCCTTGGCCTTCTCGAAGTCCTGCATCTCGACCACGCGGGCGTTGCGGCGAGCGGCCATCAGCGCGGCCTCGTTGCAGAGGTTGGCCAGGTCGGCGCCGGACATGCCGGGCGTGCCGCGGGCGATGATCGCCGGCGCCACGTCCTGGCCGATCGGGATCTTGCGCATGTGAACGTTCAGGATCTGCTCGCGGCCGCGGATGTCCGGCAGCTGCACGTAGACCTGGCGGTCGAAACGGCCCGGGCGCAGCAAGGCGGCATCCAGGATGTCCGGCCGGTTGGTGGCTGCGACGACGATCACGCCGAGATTGGTCTCGAAGCCGTCCATCTCGACCAGCATCTGGTTGAGGGTCTGCTCGCGCTCGTCGTTGCCACCGCCGAGGCCGGCGCCACGCTGGCGACCGACCGCATCGATCTCATCGATGAAAATGATGCAAGGCGCGCTTTTCTTCCCCTGCTCGAACATATCGCGCACCCGGCTCGCACCGACGCCGACAAACATCTCCACGAAATCCGAGCCGCTGATGGAGAAGAACGGAACGTCCGCTTCACCGGCAATCGCTCGTGCGAGCAAAGTTTTCCCGGTCCCCGGAGGGCCGACCATCAGGACGCCTTTCGGAATGCGGCCGCCGAGCTTCTGAAACTTCTTTGGGTCGCGCAAAAACTCGACGATCTCCTGCACTTCTTCCTGGGCTTCATCCGCACCGGCGACATCCTTGAAGGTGATCTTGTTTTTGTCCCGGGCCAGCATCCGCGCCTTGGATTTACCGAAGTTCAGCGCGCCTTTTCCCGCCATCCGGATTTGCTGCCGGAAGAAGAAATAGAGGATCAACAGGAAGAGCGCGATGGGGAGGAAACCAAGCACCACCGAACCGAGCACATCCGTGTCGGTTTTCGGGCTGACCTTGACGCCGAACTGATCCTCGAGCGTGGACTTGAGATTCCGATCATACTCTAGGTTTATCTGCGCCATCACCCGCGCATCCGGCGGCGTGACGAGCTGTCCCTTGAGGTAATCAGTCGCCGTGCTCGGCTTGCTGATCAGCTCCAGTCCTTTGGTTCTGTCGATCTCGCCCGCCTTCAGCTTATCAAGGAAGTCCGGATATGAAATCTCCTTCACGTTGCCGCCCGGCCCGCCTTTGAAGATGAACGCTCCGCCGATCAACGCGATGGCGATCGCGAAGAGCACGAGGCCGCGCCAGTTGAAGTTTGGGTCACCGGCGCCATTCGGCGGGCGGGTGCCTTTAGGTGAACGAGGATCGGGCGTGGCCATAGGTAAATCGCTGCGCTGAACGCTCGCTGAGTCGCTGGATTCACGAGCGCCGCATTTCGCAGGTGGGCAACGTAGAGCGTCCGCACCTTTGGTCAACTCACGATATCCACGCTGGACCGAGCCGTTGACGATTGCCGCCGCTCGTGACAGAACGGCGCGCGCTGTTTCTTCCCGGCGCTGACTTTGGCCTCCGATCACCGAAAAGAGCCTGCTCCTCCGACGCGCCGCAAGTGGTGGCTTGCGGCTTTGCTGGTCGGCTTCAGCCTGCTCCTGCGGCTCGCCTGCCTGACTCGGCTGGAAGGCTGGCACGTGGACGAATGGCAATACGCGCTTCCGACCGCGCAGCGCCTGGCCGCGGGCGAGCTGCTGGTCTATATCCACAGCACGAACTACGGCGCGCCGATCCACGAAGCCGTCGCCGCGGTTTTCTTCCGGATCTTCGGCGAGTCGCTCCTCGCTCTGCGCCTGCCGAATGTCCTTTTCTCCAGCCTCAGCGTCGGCGTTTCCTTCCTCCTGTTGCGGCGGCTTGCTCCGGAGCGAGTCGCTTTTGGAATCGGGTTGCTGCTGGCCGCGGCGAGTTCGGCCGTGATGCATTACGGCACCGCGGCGCATCCGGTTTACGCCGTGTTTTGTGCGGAAATCGTCGCGCTCCAGGCGTTGACCTGGTGGCTGGACCAGCGGCGAACCCTCGCGCGCTGGCTGCTCTTCGGACTTGCCGCCGGATTTGCGACCTACAGCTTGCAGCTCGCCGTCTTCCAGACTGCCGTGTCGCTGCTGTGGCTTTACCTTCGCTCAGATCACGCGCAGCGTTTGTTCGTCCGCATTCGGGAAGAAGCCAGGCCGCGCCGCCGACTCTTCCTCGCGCTGGCTTTCTCCGGAACCGCCGCGCTGGTGGCGGCTCCGCTGCTGTACGTCTTCCTCACGCGGCGGGCCGACTTCATCCTCACGCGCGGGCACGCCATCGGCTGGGGAATGGTCGCGCTTCTGGCGCTCGTGGCGTTCGGTTTCGCCACGGCTTTCCTCCGTGCTCCGGCCCGCCACTGGATCGCTCTGATCGGCTCAGGACTCCTCTTCGTCGCAGTCACCCAGGCTCCGCTCCTTTACTACCGGACGGTCGAACTGCCGCGTCTCCTCGCGGCGCAAACCGAAGTTTTGCCCCAGAAAAGTTACACCCTGAAGCACGCCCACGAGTGGCCGCGCCAGCTCCAGCTTTACCTGGACGGCGTCTTCCCCGCGCTTTTCCTCGGCCAATACAACACGCTCCGCACGGAGCCGCCGAGCGGTCCTCCACACTGGCCGCGCGCCATTTTCTCCCTGCTCCTGCTCGGCGTCCTCACGTCGGGAGCCATGCAGCGGGTGCGAAGCGGCTGGCGTCCCCAGCTCAGCTCGCCCGCCTTTGTCGTGATCGCGCCCTTCTTTATCGTCAGCGCCGTTTTGTTCCCCTCCTGGGCGCTGTTCTTCGACATGGCTTACCGCTACCTCATCCCGTTCCTCCCGGGTTTCTACCTCCTCGCCTGGCATTGTCTGAAACCGTGGCTTTCCCCCCGGCCCCGCACCGCCATCGCGCTGCTGACATTGACGGTAGCCTACAGCATCGCCGACTCCTGGCTGCACCTGAGGTGACGGCCGCGGCCCCTTCCTTCTTGAGCATAGCTCAGCTTCTAAGCCTTTCGGGTGCCGTTGCTTTTCTGGCAACTGTCGTTGAGTGAAGGTTCGCCCACCTTTCCCCATGAAGCGCATCCTTCTCCTCTGCTCGCTCGCAGCTGCGACGCTTTTTGCCTCCGAACAGCCCATCTCCACCCCCGTCACCGAGCGGACGGCGTTCACGTTCTACCCGACGTTCAAACGGCTCACAGACGAGCCGCACCACGTCGCACCGCTGACGGCGATGCTCTGCACCTTTCCGGCGCCAGAGTTGATCGAGCGCGAAAAGGCGCAAACCGGCCCGCACTATGACGCTCGTGTTCACATCTACGCAAATCCCCTCGCCGCTGAAGCCGTCGTCCGAAAGCAGGATGCATTTCCGGTCGGAGCGGTGATCGTGAAAGAGAAGTTGGCCCCCAAACACCCGGAGTATGGCTGGTCGAACGGTTCTCTTCAGAGTCGTCTGCCTCGCTGGATGCTCGTGCGCAATAATCGGGAAGCCGTGCTACAGGGCGTCGAAAAGCTCCTGAAAACGAAGTTCACCGAATGGCCTAACAAAACGTCGAGCCAACGGCTGCGCGTGTCACGCCGGCTGCTGCCAACCACCTTCGCCCGCGCAGCCGTCGCGCCACGCTCCGCCGTGGCTCACCTTTCGGGCGTTAGGCATCGCTGTGTCTTTCGTGTTTAGGCGCCCTCTTAATCAATCGGTCAGTTGTTCGCGGGACTTGGCGGATCACGCTGCGCCGAGTCTTTGCCTGGTTGGCGATTTTCAGCTTTCCGAGGACGCAGCGCCTGGGCTTGTTCGCCCTTCGGGTCACCCGTATGGACCGAGCGGTTTTGGTCGCCAGCGGTCGCCACGCGGTGCTCCGATGCACGCCATGCCTAACACGGCAGTCGAGCGAACTGGTTTCGCCTGTCACGCCGGCTGCTCCTACCGCCTTTGTCCCCAGCCGCCTTTCCGCAGCCGGCGCGCCAGCCCTCTGCCGTCGCTGAGCTTGGGGTCGTTAGCCGCTGCTCGCGCATCCCGTGAATGAAGACGCCAGTGAGCCCGAAAGGATTCCACGTCCTCCAAAGGCTGTGTGTGGGCTGTTGGCACCGTTGTCATACTTTTCGTCCTTTGGTCGCTCATATTCCCCGAGATTGCCTGGACTGGCGCAGCGTGGCTTACCATCGACGCCCGAGTGACCGACACGGCTACCAAGAAACCCATTTCCAACGCCACCGTGACTCTGGTTCCTGACCCTCCAGCACACATCGACGAGCGCATCTCGTCTCCAACAGTCTTGACTGCTCAGACGGACTCCCGCGGACGTGCCGTCCTCAAGCATATGTTCGGCGCGGGCGGCGGCAGTCACAGCACCACCATTGTCGTTCGTTCGTCTCTCGTTCGGTGCGAGGCACCCGGCTACAGTCCGTCCGAGGTTCGCCTTACCCAAGCCGACAAGATTCGCTTTCGCGACTTCCCTTTCTTCGCGCCACGCAATCACCGCACGGATTTGTCCGTTGAATTGAGCCCCCAATGAATTCGACCGCAACGGCTAACCATGCGGTCGAGCGAATGTCCGTTCGCGTCACGCCTGCTGCTCCTCCCTTCGCCCGCGCAGCAGTCGCGCCGCTCACTCCCATCGCTCACCTTGTGGGCGTTCGGCGACTTTTCGCATCTTTTCCGGGAACGACGCCTTTGCTCCAGTTTCTCGAGATCGAGCGCTGCTCCCGGTGCCACGTTTCAGTCGCCAGTCTTCCCCATGTCTTTTCCCCAGCCAGCGTTTCGGTCTTTCCCCGTGCGCTCCGTTCTTCCCCAGCGAGGCTTTCGTCTTTTCCCCGTTCTCCCCGTCTGGACCAAGCGGCGCTTTTCGTCTCCTCTGACTTCCATGCCGCTCCTCGATTCCAGCGTTGTGGCTTCCGGTGGTTTCATCCGCAGCTTGCAAGGGCCAAAGACGCCGAACCAGGCGCTCCA